>CAZGNH010000032.1:0-2728 GCA_964527025.1 uncultured Chthoniobacterales bacterium
TGCAGGCACCCGCGTTTGTTGAAGCTCAATCCGCCCGCGCGCGATCTCTTCGACCAGCAGGCTGTCGGGGTTGCGGATATGCTTGGCCAGTTCGATGGCGGCGAGGCGTTCGGAGCTGAAGAGGTGGTCCACGTCGAAGCGCGACCTGAAGTCGAACATCCACTGCTCGCGGTGCACGGCCGCATGGACGCGGCAAACCGCCTTCTTCGCGCCGAGGGCGCGCGCGAGGGAACCGGCGACGAGGTTTGTGGTGTCGCTGCCCGAGAGGCCGAAAAAGACATCGCAATCCGCGACGCCGGCCTCTTCAAGGATCGAGACCGTGGCGCCGTTGCCCTCGACGACATGCACATCGAGGGCCTCGTCGGCCTGGGCCGCGAGCCGCTCGTCGCTCTCCACCAGACAGACGTTGTGGGATTTTTCGCACAACAAACCCGCCATGTGCAGGCCGATCTCCCCGGCCCCAAGAATCAGAATGTTCATTCGGAAGGGCTGACAGCATGCACCGAGACCCCGTCCACCGCAAGATCCCGTCTCAGCGCGGGACCAGCAGCAGAAAATTTTTCACATTTCCGAATTCCGGGATTGAGAGGGGTTCCGGGGAGGTTGCGGCCCAGAGGGCGCTTGAGCCGCCGCCGTCGAGGTTGAGGGCTTCCTGCGGTTGCCATGATGGGAAGGCGGCCCCGGAGGCGAGGATATGCGCGATGTCGGCAAGGGTTGCGTGGGATGTGATGGCGATGGCCCACCGACCCCGGCCGTCGGTTGCAACGAGCGTTCTTCGCGCGCGTTTGATTTCGTCGAGGCCGGCAACCGGTTGGCCGGACGCGACAAGCCACGGCCCCGCCTGGACGGCTGCGGTCACTCCTTCCGGTCCGCGGAAGGCGGAGGCGCGTTCGAGGGTGATGCGTCCGCCGCGCACCGCGAGGATCCCGCTGAGGAGTTTGGCGCGTTCCTGGCGGTGGAGGACGGTGCCGTCGGCGACCACGAGGCCAAGGGGGCGCCCGTCGGAATGGAAGTAGCTTGCATTGCAGCCGGCGACGGCCTCTCCGGCAGCGGCGGCGGTCTGCGCCAGCTTGAGCGGCGCCTCCCACGGATTGTCGGCGACACGCAGCGTGTAGCCGCGCGCCGTGAAGGAAACACCTGTCAGCCGCACGGAGGTTTCCCCCGAAACCAGCGTGCGCTCCCAAATCGCCGCGCCCCCCTCGAGGGTCCCAAGATCGCGCGCGGAGCCGGGGGTCCAATCCGCCGCCGCCCGGCCCGCGCACAGAGCCGACACCGCAAGGGTCACCCCCAGCCACGGGACGGCGAGGCGCGCGGCGCGCGGCAAGGAAACAGCTCTTCTCATTGCCCGGGGGAGGCCGCGGCCTTTTTCAGCGCCGCGCGCATCGCGGCCGGTGGCGCGGGTTTGTTGAACCAGAGTTCGAACGAGAGGGCGCCCTGGTGGAGGAGCATCGAGAGGCCGTTGACGGCGCGCGCGCCGGCCGAGAGCGCCTCGAGGACGAGGCGCGAGCTGCCGGAGGAATAGACCATGTCGTAGACGAGCAGGGCGGGGCCGATCAGCTCGGCGGGAAGCGGCGAGGGATCCGTGCGCTTCATTCCGAGCGGGGTTGCATTGATGACAAGGTCGATGCGGCTGATTTCTTCGCGCAGGGGGGCTTCGTCCATGGGGATGGCCATGACCCGGTCGGTGGGGCCTTCGAGGCGGTCGGAGCGCAGCATCGGGGCGAGTTCTGCGGCAAGGGCGGCGGCCTTCGGAAATGTGCGGTTTGCCAGCACAAGGCGCTCGCACCCCTCGATGGCGCACTGCACGGCGGCCGCCCGCCCGGCACCGCCCGCGGCCCCGAGAACCAGAACCCGCAAGTCGCGCAGATCGACCATGAATTCCTCCCGGATCGCCCGCACCAATCCGGGGCCGTCGGTGCTGAACCCCAGCAGGCGCCCGCCGTCCACCACGACCGTATTGACACCGCCCGCGCGCCGCGCTGCTTCGTCGGCTTCGTCGACCGCCGCCAGAGCCGCCGCCTTGTGCGGAATGGTCACATTCGCCCCGACTAACCCCGCATGCCGGATTGCGTGCAAGGCGGCCGGAAATTCCTCCGCCCGGGCGCGGATCCCCACATAGGAGCCTTTGATCCCCGCCGCCATGAGGCCCGCCGTCTGGAACGCCGGCGAAAGCGAATGCGCAACCGGATCGCCGAAAACACCCAAAATCGCAGGCGGCTCCAATTCCCGGAATATTTTCCCTCCACCGGACAAGTCGGAGGCTTCGAAACATGCGCTCATGGACGATCTCTACCAGAACATGCACCCCGTGTGCCAGCACCAACCCCGAGCCCCAAAGAAACACTTGGTTGGCGGGCGGGGGAGGGGGCTGCTAAGGTCGTGCAATGGATGATTTGTTCGGCGGGGAAGAACCGGAGAGCGGGCCGTTGCCTCTGGCGGCGCGGATGCGGCCGCGGAGTCTTGCGGAATTTACCGGGCAGGGGCACATCCTCGGACCGGGCATGTTGTTGCGGCGGGCAATTGAGGCCGACCGGATCGCTTCGGTGATCCTTTACGGCCCCCCGGGCACGGGCAAGACGAGTCTGGCGCGCATCATCGCGGAAACCACGGCGAGCCGTTTCGAGCGTCTGAGCGGCGTCGAGAGCAATGTCGCCGACATCCGGCGCGTGGCTGCCGCCGCCGCCATGCGCCTGCGCGCCTCCGGCGAAAAAACCATCCTCTTTATCGA
>CAZGNH010000033.1:0-2148 GCA_964527025.1 uncultured Chthoniobacterales bacterium
GCCGCCAAAGGCATCGTGCAGCCGGAGGTAAAGGCGGTAGAGCCGTTCGTAAACCTTCCTGTTGGCGGCGACCGGACGATAGACAACCGGCTTGAGGGAGGTCATGGCCTTCTGGGCGGCCGGGAAGGATTTGTGGACTCCCGCTGCGACGGAAGCCGCAACCGCCGCACCCAGCGCACACGCCTGCGACGACCCCGCCACCCGCATCACGCGCCCGGTCACATCCGCGTAAATCTGCATGAGCATCGGGCTCTTCTCGGCAATGCCTCCGGCGCAAACGATCCGTTTGACCGGGACCCCAAATTGCTCGATGCGCTCGATGATGACCCGGGCGCCGAATGCCGTCCCTTCGATGAGAGCACGGTAGATTTCGGCCCGTGAGGTGTGGAGGGAGGCGCCGACGAGCAGGCCGGAGAGCAGAGGATCGACGAGGATGGTGCGGTTTCCGTTGTTCCAATCCAGTGAGAGCAGACCGTGCCGGCCGGGCCGGGCGGAGGAGGCTTCTTTTTCGAGCCGGGCGTAGGTGGCCGCGTCGCCGCCGCACACCGTCTCGACCCACCACTTGAAAATATCCCCCACCGCCGACTGCCCCGCTTCGATCCCGTAATACCCCGGAAGAATCGCCCCCTTCACAATCCCGCAGATGCCCGGGATGTCCTTCACACGTCCGGCCTCCGAAACGACCGCGCAATCGCAGGTCGAGGTCCCGATCACCTTCACAAGGGTGCCCCCCGCAATGCCGGAGCCGATGGCACCGTAATGGACGTCCATCTCGCCGATGGCAACCGGGATGCCGGACGGCAGGCCGAGCTTCGCGGCCCACGCGGGGCAGAGGTCGCCGGCGGTCATGCTTGCGTCGCAGGCGCGCTCGTAGAGTCTGTCGCGCAAGGTCGCGAGACGCTTGTCGAGCATCCCGAGAAATTCCTTGTCGGGCAGACCCCCCCATTCATCGCAATACATCGCCTTGTGACCCGCGGCACACACCCCGCGCCGGATCGCACGCGGATTGCCAATGCCCGCCAGCACCGACGGAATCCAGTCGCTGAGTTCAACCCACGAATCCGCCGCTTGAAAAACTTTCGGGTCCACCTTCGCACAGTGGAGGATTTTGCTCCAAAACCACTCGGAGGAATACGTGTTCCCGCATTTGGCAAGAAATTCCGGCCGGTGCTTCGCGGCAGTGGCTGTGATGAAGGCGGCTTCCTTCCAGCTTGTATGGTCCTTCCACAGCCAGCACTGCGCATTGAGGTTTTTTTTCCACCTTGCGCTCATGCCAAGAGGACGGTTCATGCGGTCCACCGGCAGGGGACTCGAACCGGTCGTGTCAACGCCGATCCCGACAACATTTTCCCGGGCAAATCCGCGCTTTTTTGCGGCGTCCGCAAGCGCCCCGCAAACCGCACGCTCCAAACCAAACAGGTAATCACCGGGGTGTTGGCGCGCGAGGTTGTGGTCGGAGGGATCCAGAAGCACCCCCTGCCTGCCCCCGGGGTAATCCACCGTATGGGAACCGAATTCCTTGCCGTCGCGTGCCCGCACCACAAGGGCGCGAACGCTGTTTGTTCCAAAGTCGATGCCAATAGTGTAGCTCATAGTGGAATTTGACCGTTTTTCTACCAACGCGCTGCAACTGTGTAAAGCACCCGCAGAGGGCATGATCGATGCCAAATGGGATGGAGGATAAAGGGATCCAAGCCATCGCCAAAAAGGTGGTCGTCCGCATTCCAGACCACTTGCAAGGAGAAAATTCGTAACAGCTCAGGGCAAAATCCCGGCCCTTTGCCTCCTGCGCTCATACCCCATTCGCGGGCATTTCTCCACGCTTCAGCACCCGTCGCCATGCATGACGGGCGCACAGAAGATGCCTCGGAATTTGCAAGACAGGCCCGCCTTCTTCACCCTGCTTGAAGCGAGCGCTTCGAAAGTGACATGCGCCTTCTCGGCGTGCCGCTTGACAAGGCAAATGCCGGAGCCCGGACAGAAAATGCTCCGACCTTGTAAAGCGCCTTCGAGCTGGCCCGCATCTCTCACAAACTTCGTCGCGAGACACCGCGCGAGGCTGGCTGGGACAAGGCGGGCGCGGAATCGGGGGAGGGCTGTATGAGTGCATACTGTCCGAACCGCGATTCAAGCCCAACGCCGTCCCAG
>CAZGNH010000034.1:0-2155 GCA_964527025.1 uncultured Chthoniobacterales bacterium
GGGTGGGGGTGATTGTCGGGGAGATTGCGTCGGAGCGTTCGTTGGCGGCGGCGGAGGCGGCCCGGGGTCTGGGTGTGGTTTTGGTTTCGCCTGCATCGACCCATGCGGGCGTCACGCGCAAGAGCGAATGGGTTTTCCGGACATGTTTTGAGGACCCTTTTCAGGCGGAGGCGATGGCGGAGTTTGCGGTGTCGGTGAAGGCGCGGAGGGTGGGCATTCTTGTCGAGGAGGGCAATCCCTACAGCGAGTCACTGGGCGAAAATTTCCGGCGGCGGTTTCTCGAGGCGGGAGGAGACGAGGCGCGTGTGGAGAGCTTCCGGGCGGGCGGCGGATCTTTTGCCGCGCAGCTTGAGGCGCTCAAGGCAGGGGCTCCCGATCTTGTGTATTTGCCCTGTTATTATCCGGAGGCGGCGGCGGTGATCAACGAGGCGCGGCAGGCGGGCATGGATGTTCCGTTTCTGGGGGCCGACGGGTGGGATTCCGACGAATTTTTGCGCCTTGGGGGCGGGGCGGTCAATGACTGCTACTTCCCGAACCACTTCTTCCACGGGCAGCCGGGAGCGGAGACCTATGCGTTGGCATTCCGCGAACTCCATGGGGTGCCCCCGCCTCCGCTCGCGGCGCTTGCCGGAGATGCCATCGGGGTTGTCGCCGAAGCCATCGGGCGAGCGGAGTCGGAATCCCCGCAGGCCATCCGGGAAGCCCTCGCCACCGGAGCTCCCTTCCATGGGGTGACCGGCACGATCTCCTTCGACGAATACCGCTCCCCCAGCAAACCGGCGGTGATTCTGCGCATCGAGGACGGACACCTCGCCTATCTGGAAACCATCCAGCCTCCCAAACGGAAGCCGGATGCGCCCGCCACTCGCCCGCCCACCGCGGAAACCGGTGATGCGCCGACAAACGCGTCCCCATAAACCAAAAAAGAGCAAGTGGAGAGTTTAGACAGAATTAACAGAATTGAGTTGCGCAGAAAGCGCCCCTCACCCACTGGGTGTGCTGCCATTTTTCTGCTCTCGCACGGCTTATCCTACTTATTTCACAGGTTCTAAAAATTTTGTAAATTCTGTTAATTTTGTCCAATGGCTTTTTCCAGAGAAAGCAAACCAGTGCGCCTCTATGGCGGGCCAAGCCTTGCCCGCGTCTCGATCACCTCGAGGGCTTCCCTGACTGCCTGCGCCTGCTCGTCGGCGAGTTGGCCGGATTCCAAGGCACGCCGGTAGGCGGCGGCGGCGGCGGGTGCGTCGCCCGTGCGGGCGCGGGCCTGGCCGAGGTAGGCGAGGTAGCCGGCGGAGGGAAGGCGGGCGCGGTCGGCCGCCGCGACGAGCCGTTTGAGGGTTTCTGCTTCGGCGGTGAAGTCGTTGTTGTCGCGGTGGGTTCGGGCAAGGAGGAAGAGGACGTGCGTATTGGAGGGGTCGGCGCGCAGGGCCTGATCGAGGGCCTTCAGTGCGGCGGCAGTGTTGCCGGATTCAAGGTGGGCGCGCCCGATGAGGGCAAGCGCGTAGGACCGGTCGGCCCCATGGCGGAGGGCCGCCGTCGCGCGGGACAGAACATCATTCCACCGCCCACGCGCCATTTGGAAACGCGCATCGTGCAGGAGCACCTGCGGGTCGTCGGGGGCGATCTCCAGAGCGCGCTTGAGCGCCTCACGCGCCGCAGCGGCCGCATGCATCGCATCCAGCCGGTCCGAGAGCATCGCAAGACAGCGCGCGGTGTCGGTGTCGGATTTCAGGGTGATGGCCGCGACATCCGGGACGGGCGCATCGAGCCCCGCGTCGCGGGAGAAGACCCACCCCTGGTGGGTCATCCCGGCAAGACGCCAGTCGGGAGATTCAAACAGATGGCCCAAAAGATCCCGGAATTCATTGACGGAGCCGGCAAGTAGAACGGTGGCGACCGGGTCGGCGCGCAGGGACGTGCGCCATGCGGTCGGATCCGCGGGAAATCCCCCCGGCAAATCCACGGGCACGATACCCCGCGCGGATCCAAAAAGCACGACGGCCTGCCGGGCGGACGGGTTGACGTGGACCCGTGCGCCGTCCGGCACCAGAGCCACAAGGTCCGCCGGGGCAAACAGGCGCGCATCCCGGCGCGCATCGCCCCACCCCACAAGCGCCGTCCCCACCGACCACAGACACATCCCGGCGACCACCAC
>CAZGNH010000035.1:0-1549 GCA_964527025.1 uncultured Chthoniobacterales bacterium
CCCACCCGCAACCCTCTCCGCCATCACCCGCACCTCCGCATACGAAACCGGTTGCACCGTGCCGCCCACCGCCACTGCATCGGGGCAGGCAAGACTTGCACGCAAAAAGCCGGAATGAAGGAGACCCATATTCGAGGAGATATCCACGGAAGGAGACATTAACGCTACCCCATCCCGGCAACCGGCAGCAACACCTTTTCCTTGAAGCCGGGGACCGCAAGAGGAGAGGGCATGAGGATGGCGGGTCGGCTCGAGGCGGCTTGCGGCGGGGGGGCGACTCGGGGAGGAAGGGGGGGGGGCGCAGATGAGCAAGAAATTCCGGAACCGGTTTTTGGCCTTGGTGTGCCTGATGGCCTTTGCGGGCCTCGGGATGTTTTACTACACGAACTGGGTGGTGCAGAAGCCGTTTGCGGTGATCGTATTCATTGCGGACAACCTGTGTGTTTCAACGTTGACGGCCGCGCGGATTTACGGCGGGGGTTCGGACAACAGGCTGTCGATCGAGCGGTTTCCGCATGTTGCAATTTTGACGACGCAAGCGGCGGACTATGCGGTGAGCGACCTTGCCTCCTCCTCGACGGCTCTGGCAACGGGCAGAAAGACCAACAACCGTCTGCTTGGCGTGGATCCGCGCGGGGGCCGGCTTGAGTCGTTGGTGTCGGTTGCGCGGGCGCGCGGGCGGGCGGTGGGGTTGGTTGCCAATGTGGCGTTGACCGATGCGGGGCCTGCGGCCTTTTACGCATCGACAAGCGATCCCTTCGACGGGGGTGCGATTGCGCTCGAATTGATTGGCTCGGAGGGGTTCGACGTGGTGTTCGGGGGCGGGGCGGCGGACTTCATTCCCGAGCACAAGGGGGGGCGGCGGGAGGACGGGCGGGATTTGACCCTTGAGCTGCGGCAACTGGGCTACGATGTGGTGCGCACCAAATCCGAGCTTGAGGAAACCCCGTTGTGGCGCGCCCCGAAAATTGCGGGGATTTTTTCCGACGGCAACATGGCCTTTGCGGACGAGGTGGCGGTTGCGGCGTCCCAGCCGGGTCTGGCGGACATGGTGCGGCAGGCCATCCAACTTCTGCAATACCACCGCAAGGGGTATTTGCTGGTGGTGGATGCAGGGCTGGTGGGCAAGGCGGCGTCTCAAAACGAGGGCGAGCGCATGCTGCGCGAATTCCTGCAGCTCGACTCGGCCGTTGCGACGGCCCTTGCCTACGCCGGCACCAATTCGATGGTTGTGGTGGCCGGGCGGCGCAATGTCGGCGGGCTGCGCATGAACGGATTCCCCTTCCGCAACGACAAGGGTGTCGCCGTGGTGGGCGTCAACGCGCTGGGGATTCCATCGCTCACATGGTCCAGCGGCCCGGGTTCACGGTTCGGCGCGGGCGGCGGGGAGGAGGAGGTCGCGGCCGAGCCGTCGGCCTTCCATACGCCCGCGGCCCTTGAAGTGGCCGAGGATGTGCTGGCCGTTGGCATCGGACCGGGCACGGATCGGCTCGGGGGGTTCATGGACAACACGGACGGTTTTCGCGGGGGGGCCGGAGGGCTGTAGCCG
>CAZGNH010000036.1:0-23593 GCA_964527025.1 uncultured Chthoniobacterales bacterium
TGCTTTGGCGGCTTTGGCAGGCGCTTTGGCGGCTTTGGCAGGTGCTTTGGCCGGTGCTTTGGCGGCTTTCACAGGCGCTTTGGTTTTTTTGCGGGCGCCTTTGCGCCGCTTGCGGGTTGTCTTGGGCGCGGCGGCTTTGCCGGCAAAGCCGCGCTGCAGCAGCCCTTCGAGGTTTTCCAGTTCGGCCACGAGGGCGTCCCTGCGTTCGACGTGTTTGATAAGTTCGCGCAATTGTGCTGCGCTGAGGTTTGCAATTTCCATAAGATGCCACTTACATATGAATTTTTCCGTGTCGCAAGAAAAATCTTACATAAATCCACCGGGTGGTGTTGGCCGTTTGCGGAGTGCCGCGGATGGAGGGGGGTGCGGGCTGGCATTGGGAACCGGGGAGATTCACTTGTGGTTGAGGCCGCCCGGGGGTGTCGGTGGCCGGGTGGATCCTGCGTGTGCGGTGCTGCGCAATGTCCGTTCCCAATCCGATTTGGCGGAGGCGCTGGCCCGTTATGGTGCGGGCGACCGGCGTCCCCTGAGGGGCCCGCGCGGGAAACCCTTTCTTCCGGGAGGGCCGGAATTCAATCTATCGCATTCGGCGGGAGCGACGGCCGTGGTGGTTGCGGGCATGCCGGTGGGTGTCGATATTGAAAGCCGCCTGCGCACGGTTGACCATGCTGGGATTGCCGGAAAATATTTTCTGCCCGGGGAGCGGGGATGCGTTGTGTCCGCTTCGGATCCGGCACTCATGTTTCTGCGATGCTGGGTGCGCAAGGAGGCTCTCTGCAAACTGGCGGGCGACGGGATTTATCGCGGGTTGCGGGATGCGCGGGCGGGTCTGGACGGTGCTCCGCCCGGCTACCGGGGGAGGGCGGCATGGATATGGGAATTCGGGGCGGAGCGTGGATTGGTCGGTGCGGTTGCCGCGTGGTCGCCGGCGGTTGTAAAAACCTTTGTCATCCGGTGATTTCTGGTAAAGTGGGGTGATGTCATTTCAAGATCTCGGGCTTTCCGAAGCCGTTGTTCACGGGGCGCAGCGCATGGGTTATGTGGATCCGACACCCATCCAGCTTCGCGCCTTTCCCGTGATTCTCGCGGGGAAGGATTTGACCGCTTCGGCGCAGACCGGCACCGGCAAGACGGCGGCCTTTGCTCTGCCGATGTTGACCATGCTGGGCGCACCGCAGGGGCGCACCCGCTGCCTCGTTCTCGAACCCACACGCGAGCTCGCCATGCAGGTGGAGACCGCCTTCCACGATTTTTCGCGTTTCATGCCCATCAAGGCGGCGCTGGTGCACGGCGGCGTCGGCTACGGAGCGCAACAGGAGGCGTTGCGGGGGGGATGCGACATCGTGGTCGCAACGCCCGGCCGCCTGCTCGACCACATGCAGCGCGGCGACGCAATGCTCGGGGACGTCGAATTTCTTGTCCTCGACGAAGTGGACCGCATGCTCGACATGGGCTTCCTTCCCGACGTGCGGCGCATTGTCGATGCCTGCCCGAAATCCCGCCAGACGCTTCTGTTTTCGGCTACCATCCCGGAGGAAATCGAACGCCTTTCCACATGGTGCCTCAAAAATCCCGAAAAAATCGAGATCGGTGTCTGGCGCTCGCCCGCGGAAACCGTCACCCACGCCTTTTATCCGGTCGCCAGCGAACAGAAGTTCGACCTCCTCCTCGCGCTGCTCGAACGCACGGACTATGACAGCGTGCTGATCTTCTCGCGCACGAAAGACGGCGCCGACCGGATCGCGCGCCAGCTCAAAGCCAACAAACACTCGGTGGCCGTGCTCCACTCGAACCGGACGCAGACCGAGCGGGTGGATGCCCTCGACGGGTTCAAGCACGGGCGGTTCGAGGTGATGGTTGCCACCGACATCGCGGCCCGTGGCATCGACATCGCCGGCGTTTCGCATGTCGTCAATTACGACGTGCCCCAACACCCCGAAGATTACGTCCACCGGATCGGACGCACCGGGCGCGCGCAGAATGTTGGCGATGCGTTCACGATCATGGTGGCCGAGGAGCTGCCGCATGTGAAAGCCATCGAGCGGTTCATCGGGGCGAAGGTTCCGCGCCTCAAACTCGACGGGTTCCCGTATCTCTTCACGGCAATGTTTGACGAGGCGTCGGTCGAGCAGGCACTCAAGGGATCGAAGGGCGTTCGCGGTTTGAAGGGCACGACGTTCGGGCGGCGCAAAAGGCGATGAACTTGGCGGGCCTTCTGTGGAGGGGGCTGTTTTTGTTGCTGGTGGCGGTGCTGCTGGCGGTGGGGTTTTTGTTGGCGCGTGCGGCCTCGTGGCGTGCGGACGAGCTGGCGCGGCTCGGCGAGGAGGGGTCCGGGGTGGAGGTTGCCGGCGGCACGATTGTGCAATATGCGGTGCGCGGCTCGGAGTCGCCGGTTCTTGTTGTCCACGGGGCGCCGGGCGGTTGTGACCAGGCCCTTGCCGTTGCAGATGCCTGCGGATTGGACGGGGAGACGATGGTGATCGCCCCCTCGCGTCCGGGCTATCTGGGAACCCCGCTGGGTTTCCATCTCACGCCCCCCCAGCAGGCCAACCTCCTCGCAGCACTTCTCGATGCCATCGGGATCGAACGCACGGCAGTCATCGGATTTTCCGCCGGAGCCCCGTCCGCGATGTCCCTCGCTCTCCAACACCCCGGGCGGGTTTCGCGGCTGGTGATTGTCTCGGGGGTGTTCGAGCGCGTCCCCCCGGCGGCCGTGGATGCCCCGCCCCGGCTGCCCAGGGCCGTTCTGACGGGGCTGACGGGCGATGTGGGCGCGTGGCTGGCAGGGTGGGCCGCCGCCAACGACGTCGTGCGCCTGGCGGACGCCTGCCTTCCCCTCCTGGTCGAGCCGCGCGAAATTTCCCGCACGAAGGCCTTTGTCTCCGGGAATCCAGGGCAGGAGGAAATCCTCGCTTCCTTTGTCCGGTCTGTCATCCCCGTCTCTCCGCGGGAAACAGGGACGCGCAACGACATCCTCCAACTCCAAACGCTCCCGAAACTCCCGTTTGCCAACATCACCGTCCCCACACTCATCGTCCACGGAACCGCCGACCCCTTCATCCCCGCCGAACAGGCCCGCGCCGCGGCCGCCACCATCCCCGGGGCCAACTTTCTCCCGGTCGAAGGCGCCGGACACCTCGTCTGGCTCGGACCCGATGCCGCCCGCGCCACCGCGGCCATCCGCGCCTTCCTCGATGCCGGACGCCGGGAAGCCGGCCCGTCGCCGGACAACCGGTAAGCCCCATGGATTTCTTCGAGAGGCAGGACCGCGCAAGGCGCAAAACGGGCCTTCTGCTTGTCTACTTTGTGATGGCGGTTGTGTGCATCATTTTGGTTTTGCAGGGGGTTTTTGCCGTTTTGTTTGATGGGGACTGGCGGGATCCGGAGATGTTGGCGTGGGTGGCGGGCGGCGTTCTGGCGGTTGTGGCCGGCGGGAGTCTTGTCAAGATCGCGGAGTTGTCGCGGGGCGGGCGCATGGTGGCGGCGATGCTCGGGGGCGAACCCGTGTCGCCGCATACGACCGAACCCGGCGAGCGGCGCCTGATGAATGTGGTCGAGGAAATGGCCATCGCCTCCGGCGTGCCGGTGCCCGAGGTGTATGTGCTTCCCGAGCGGGGCATCAACGCGTTCGCGGCGGGCCACGGGCCGGGCGACACGGCGGTCGGGATTACGCGGGGTGCGGTGGAAGTGCTCACACGCGACGAAATGCAGGGAGTGATCGCCCATGAGTTCAGCCACATCCTGCACGGCGACATGCGCCTGAACATCCGCCTGATGGGATTGCTGAACGGGATCCTCTGCCTTGCGTTGCTGGGGGGGCTTCTCCTGCGGGTTTCCATTTACACGCCACGGGGGGGCGGTGGTGGCGACCGGCGCGGTGGCGGCGGGGCCTTTGTCCTGCTGGCGGCGGGCGCGGCCCTTTATCTGGTCGGGTGGATCGGCGTCTTTTTCGGAAACCTCATCAAGGCCGCCGTCAGCCGCCAGCGCGAATTTCTGGCCGATGCCTCCGCCGTGCAATATACCCGCAACCCGGACGGCATCGCCGGCGCTCTCGCCAAAATCGGGCGCCACACCGCGCGGCTCGAATCCCCCCGCGCCGCCGAGGCCAGCCACATGTATTTCGGCAGCGGAACCGGCGAACCGTTTTTCGGGTTCTTCGCCACACACCCCCCCATCGCCGAACGCATCGCCGCCATCGCCCCCGGGTTCGATCCCGCCTCGGTCAAGAGGGTCACCCCGCCGCCAATTCCCAAACCCGCAACCACACGGGGTACCCGGGCCTCAAGTGTCTTCGGGATGCCCGCAGCCTCGTGCGCTTACGCGGCGACAATCCTCGCCGCGCTGCCGGAGTTTTCCCGTGCGGCGGCACGGGAAACCCAATCGGCGTGCGCGCTGGTCTATGCACTGTTGCTGGACGGGGACGAAGCGCGGCGCGCGGCGCAGCTCGGTGTGCTGCGTGTATCCGAAGGGCTGCGCGACGAGGTGTTGGCGATTTTTGCGCGGCGCGGGGAGATCCGGGGGTCCGGGCGCATTGCCCTCGTGGATCTGGCCATCCCGACACTCCGCGGACTCTCGGAACCCCAATACCGCGAGTTCCGCGAAAATATCCGCCTCCTCATCGAAAGCGACCAGCAGATCGACCTCTTCGAGTTTGTCCTCCAAAAAATCCTCCTCCGGCACCTCGACCTCTCGTTCACCAAATCCACCGGCACCCCCGTCCGCCACCGCTCGATCATCCCCATCCTGCCCGAAATCGGCACCCTCCTGACCGCACTCAGCCTCGTCGGCCACACGGAGCGCAAAGACCGGGAAGCCGCCTTCGACGCGGGCGTGCGCGAGCTCCTCTTCAAGTCCTCCTCCTACGAAATGCGACCCGGAGATTCGTGCGACACCGCCGCGATCGACCGCGCTCTCGACAAACTGGCCGCCGGTTCGCCGGAGGTCAAACGCCGCGTCCTCAATGCATGCGCCCAGTGCGTCGCCCACGACGGCATCGTGCGCCCGCACGAATACGAAATCCTGCGCGCAATCGCGGACGCGGTCGACTGCCCCGTGCCACCCCTGCCGCAGGACGACGGCGGATCCGCCGGGACGGAAACGGGGGGCTGATCGCGTGGCTGCGGTGCGCTGGTTGGAGGAACGGGTTGGCGCGGATCTGCTGAGCGGAGGCACGGATTGTTTCCGGATTGCCGAGGGCACCGGGCTTTGGTTTGAGCGGTTCGGGCCCGCGGGATTGGTTTCTTCCGCGGCGGACCGCCTGCCGGAGGGCTTTGTTGACGAGGCCCTTGCGCACCCGCTGGCGGGTGGCCTCGGGGTTCTCTATCACCGCGTCCTTGTGCGCGGCCCCGGAAGCGGCAATGCCCCGGTCCCGGTGTGGGGAGACCCCGGCGACGGACATGCCGAAGTCCGCGAGGAGGGCCTCGCCTTCCGTGTGGACTTCTCCTCGGGCTGTTCGTGCGGGCTGTTTTTGGACCAACGCGGCAACCGGCGCATGCTGCGCTCCCCGGCCCCACGGCATGTGCTCAACTGCTTCGCCTTCACGTGCTCGTTCTCGGTCGCGGCCGCCGCCGGCGGCGCCCGCACAACCAATGTCGATATCGCAAAGCACGCCCTCGCCAGAGGCCGCGAAAACTTCGACGCCAACAACCTCCCGACATCCGGCCACCGGTTCCTCGTCGACGATGTCTCAGGCCTCCTGCCACGATTTGCACGGCGTGGGGAGCGCTTCGATGCCATCATCCTCGACCCGCCGACCTTCTCGAGAGGAAAGGGCGGACGCGTCTTTCGCGCGGAAGATTCGCTCGGGTCCCTGCTCGGGCTTGCCGCCGCATGCGCCGCCCCCGGCGCCCGGATCCTCCTGAGCACAAACGCCTCACGGCTCACCACCGGCAGCCTGCGCGCCACCGCCCTCGATGTCTGCCCGCGGGCCACCCGCATCGAACCGGGACCCGCTCTGCCCGATATCAGCCACGGTGCCCGCTCGGTCTGGATTCACCTTTGACGAATCACCCCAGCCGCGCCAGCACCGGCTCAAGCGCCAGCCGGGGAGAAAACACGGTGTCGGCCAAAACCCGCGCCCCCGCACTGTGGGCGTCATAGCCGGCCCCGACCGCACGCATCCCCGCCGCCGCCCCGGCGGCATCCACAAAGGCCACCACGCCGGGCCGCGGCTCAAAGACGCGGGTCCAGCCGGTGTCCTGCAGGACAACCGGACGCCCGAGCGCAAGGTAAATCACCGACCGGTCGCTCATCCAACCGCAACGCGACACCACATAGCCCTGCTTGGCAACCCCCAACTCCCCGCGGCTGGATGCCAGAAACCCAAGATAGGAACGCACATCCTCACAGACGGACGCTGCGGGGATGATGCGCCACCCGGATGCCGTGAATTCGTCGTAATCGCCCCAGGATTTTTCGAGATCCGTGGCAATGGTGACCGGGAGACCCGCCGCGGCGGGCACCCCGCGCAACTCCAGAAAGCTCGCGCGCTTTCCCCCGTATTGGCGCCCCTGCCACTCAATGTCGCCATAGCCGTACCAATGCGAGACCGTTGACCACGTGGCGCCCGCCGGAGGCCGCGCACCGGCCTCCGCAATCGCACGCCATGCACGGGCCGCCACCGGAGGGAACACGGGCAGCCAGTCACATCCCGCGCGCGGCACCAGCGCATCGGACGCCCCAAGGTTCAACCCCACGGTCAGATAAAGATCGTGGCCGGGAAAATTCATGTCGCACCCGTAACCCTCCGCCCAGATCTGCGTGAACGCCGGGTCCACATCGAGGTAACACTTCAGCGGGCGCGAACCGAGGAGATCAAGGCGCTTGAACTGGCCCGAGTAGTTGAGGAAAAGATCGGCCCCGGCGGCAAAATCCCGGAAGGCTTCGAGGCGGGCGCTTTCCCCATTGACCAAGAGGCATGCGTGGTCCTCGAAGCCGAATGACCGGCATGCCTCCTCCCAATAGAGCTCCTGCGGGCTGGATGTCCGGCCGGCCTCGGGCTCCGAAACCTCCTTCCCATCGATGTGCTCGACAAGCCAGACCTCCCACCCGAGGTCCCTGAGGCCCAGAGCCCAGTTCATCACCGCGCAAAGGTGGCCCGCCGAAGAGCGTGGACACCGCGCGAGAACAACGCCAATGATGGCTTTCGATGGCATTGGATGTTTGCGCAGCAGGTAGCCTCAACCGGCCCCGATGGCAAGGACGTTTCCGCTTCAGCCGCGGAATTTGCGCACGATGGAGGAGGCTTCGGCGGCAAGGCCCGTGATGCCCTCCCATTGGCCCGCGCGGATGGCTTCACGCGGCGCAAGCCATGATCCTCCCAGCGCGCTGACCAGCGGATCTGCGAGGTAGGCGGACATGTTTTTTGCGTTGACCCCGCCCAGTGGGATGAATTGGAGGCCGAGGTGGGCGTAGGGGGCGGCCATGGCTTTGAGGAATGGGAGGCCGCCGGAAGGCTCGCATGGGAAAAATTTCAGGAGGCGGCACCCGAATTCGAGGGAGGCTTCGATGTCGCTGGGTGTGGCGACACCCGGCGCAAAGGGAAGTCCCGCTTCGGCGGCCGCCTTGATGACCCGGGGATTCACTCCGGGGGAAACCCCGAAGGCCCCGCCGGCCCCGGCCACCTGCCCGACCTGCTTGGGTGTCAGGACGGTCCCGACGCCCGCAACCATTTCCGGCACGTCCTTGCGGATCGCGCGCAGGGCATCGAGTGCCGCGTCGGTCCGCAGGGTCAGCTCCATGACTCCCACCCCCCCCGCGAGCAATGCCCGGGCAAGAGGCACCGCGTCTTCCTCGCGGTCAATCACCAGCACCGCTATGATCCCCGCACCCCGAACGCACTCCGCCAAGTCTTCCGGAAACATCATGCCCAAAGGAATCTCAGACCAGCGACGGCACGTCAAGCCAGCGGCGTTCCTGCCAGCTTTGGAGGCCGAGGTCGGCAAGCTGCACTCCCTTGGCACCTTCGAGGAGTGTCCACGGGAAGGGTTCATCGAGCGCGACGTGGCGCAGGAAGAGTTCCCATTGGGTCTTGAAGGCATTGTCGGCGGGTTCCTGTTCGGGCACTTTGGCCCAACCCTCGTAGAAGTTGATGGGTTGCGGGATGTCGGGATTCCAGACGGGTTTCGGCGTGTTGCCATAGTGTTGGATGTGGCACTCGCGCAAACCCGCAACCGCGGACCCATGCGTTCCATCAACCTGCACGGTCAGGAGGTCATCGCGCCGGACGCGCACAGTCCAACTCGAATTGAAATGCGCGATCACGCCGCCCTCGAGCTCGAAGGTGGCATAGGCCGAGTCGTCGGCCGTGCAGGCATACGGCCTGCCGTTTTCGTCCACGCGCTCGGGAATGTGGGTCGCCCCGAGACACGAGACGCTCCTCACCGCCCCGAACAGATTGTCGAGCACATAGCGCCAGTGGCACAACATGTCCACAATGATGCCCCCGTCGTCCTCTTTCCGGTAATTCCAACTCGGACGCTGCGCCGGAACCGAGTGTCCCTCGAAAACCCAATACCCGAACTCCCCGCGCACACTCAGGATGTTTCCGAAAAACCCCTGCTCGCGCAACCGCCGCAATTTGATCATCCCCGGCAACCAAAGTTTGTCCTGCACAACCCCGTTTTTGACACCGGCCTTTTGCGCGGCCTTGTAGAGGTCGAGCGCGGCCGACGTCGAGACCGCCGTCGGCTTCTCGCAATAAACATGCTTGCCGGCGGCAACCGCCTTCTTGACGGCACCGGCGCGGCGGCCGGTCGTCTGCGCGTCGAAATAGACCGTGTTGGCCGGGTTGGCGAGTTCGGCATCCAAGTCGGTCGTCCAACGGATCCCTTCGTCCATGGCGGCGAGGGCCGCGAGTTTCGCCTCGCTGCGTCCGACGAGCACGGGCACGGGCCAAAGGCATTCGCCATCGGCGATTTTCACTCCGCCCTGTTTCCGGATGGCAAGGATCGAGCGGATGAAGTGCTGGTTGGTGCCCATGCGTCCGGTGACGCCGTTCATGATGATGCCGATGTTTGTCTTTTTCATAAATTATTTCACGCTGCGTTCGCGGAGGGGTTGGAGGTGGTTGGCCACGCGTTCGATACCGTTCTTGAGGCTGGCCTCGCCGAAATTGAGAAGGAGGTATGCAGCCGAAAAGCCTCATCAAGTACCCGCCGCGCCAAAACATCCACCTCCTTCATGCCGTGGTGCCCTTTGCGAACGTGGCGTGCCCATGAGACCCCCCATTCCCCGCCTTTGTGGTTTGGGGTTGCGCCCCTGCGGGCAAAGGGGGAGCCTCGTGCCCGGCCCGCGGCAGCGTGCCGTCGAGTTCCTGGCGCCAGTGGGCGACATCCCCGGCAGGACCGTAGCAATAAAGCATGCGCAGGGGGGTGTCACCCGTGTTGGTGAGCTGGTGAAAGACGCCGGGCGGGATGTACACCGCCTGGCCGGACGCAAGGGTCTGTTTCTCCTCCCCGAGGCACATTTCACCCGTGCCTTCGATCACGAAATACACCTCCTCTTGGTCCTGATTGTGCCATGGAACCTGCCCGCCGTGCGGATCGAGGGTCACATTGCCCATGCAAAAATTCCTGCACTGGACGGGCGCAACCCCTCCAACGAGATTCTGGGTTCTGCGCCGTGCGGGATAGCGGCGCCCTTCAATGGCTGCAAGGTCGGAGACAATCATGGTTGGGTGGTGTCAAAAAACCGGAGGTCGCGACCGCCGGCGATGGCATCGAGATAGGCAGCCAGCTCGCGCGCGTGGTAGTCGCCCCACATGGAGGACTCGCCAAGGGGGATTTTCGATCCCGGCGGGATGTGGTCCCACCCGTTCGGGCGGTGGTAAATCGAGTGCAGGATGAGCCCCTCGTGCCGCGGGTCGGTCGAGAGATAGGGTTCGGAGAGCACCGTCCGGGCCGTGGTCAGGCCCGCCTTCCAATACCGTGCCCCTTCGGATTCGGGACCGAGGAAACGCCCGAGGCGCAGAAGCCCCTGCGCGGCGATGGCGGCCGCCGAACTGTCCACCGGCTCGAAGTCGTTGTGGATCCGGGCGGGTTGCCCGAGGTAATTGCCGAGCCGGTGAAGCTCCGGAGCGCCGGTGTCCCAATACGGAATTCCGTCGGTGGGTGTGTTTTCGATGTAGAAGTCACAGGCCGCCCGCGCGGCGCTCAGCATCATCGACGTAATGTCCGCGCGTCCTCCGAAGGGCTCGAGCGCGTCGTCCCCGAGGGATGCAATCCACTCGATCTGCTCGGGATATCCGGCGACAATCCATGCCAGCCCGCGCGTCCATGTCGTGAACGGCGAGAAACCCTGCTGCGAGTTCGGACACCGGTAGCTGCCGTCATGACAATTGAAAATGCTCTCGTGGGCGACACGCCCGCGCACGTCGTAGGCATCACGCCCCGTCCCGTAATAGACGGCAAATTCCGCCGTGGCCCGAGCATGGGCCACCAACCGCCCGAGCAGCGAAATTTTCGTGTCTTTTTCCCCCATGAGGACATGCCCGAGGGCATGGGATAGTGCAAGGGCGCGCAGGGACCGGATGGTGTCGGCAAAGAGCGAGTGGGGCCCGTTGAATGAGTGGATGAATCCGCCGCCGCCCGCGATGGGCGTCCACCGCGCGGCCTGCACCGCCCCCGAACACTTGAGCGCCAGCTCGTAGAAATCGCGCTCGCGGGGATCCTGTGGAATTTTTCCGGCCGCCATCAGACGCAGGAGATTCCCGTAGGTGCTCACATTGTTGAACCCGTGGTCGTGGACTCCGGTGTGGGTGATGTGGTGCGCCATGCGGTTGCGCGTTCCCGAGCGCCCGATTTCGAGAAAGCGCGCGTCGCCGGTCGCCTCGTACTGGAGGAGCGCCGAGCCATAAACGAACCCCTGGGTCCACTCGGTCCACCCGCGCGCCGTGTAGGTTCCCGCGACCGTGAAAACCGGCGTGGCTTCGCCGGGCTGCTCGCGCGCATCAAGGGCGAGGATTTTTGGCGCGGAAGCCTCCCAGAGGGCGCGGGTCGCCCCTTGCAGGCCGGCGGGTGTGAGGGTGTGTTCGGTGTCGATCATAAGCCGGGGGTCAGAGGCGCCTGAGGTGGAAGCCGCCGTCGATGCGAATCGTGTCGCCGGTGGTGAACGGAAAGGCACCGCCAAGCACCGCCCCGACCGCAAGCGCCAGATCTTCGGGCGTCCCCCACCGCCTCTGCGGCACCAGACCCTCCGCAATCAGCGCGTCATACTTGTCCTTGACCCCCGCCGTCATGTCGGTGGCCATGATCCCGGGCCGCAGCTCAAGCACCTGCACACCCTCGGAGGCCAGACGCACCGCCCACAACTGCGAAGCCATCGCAAGCGCCGCCTTCGAAAGACAATACTCCCCGCGGCTCACCGAGGCCGTGTCCGCCGAAATCGATGTCACAAACACCAGCTTGTAGGCCCCTCCAAGGCGCGACCCGCCCGGATGGGCCAACCAATGGCGCGCCGCAAGCTGCGAAAGAAAATACGGGCCCTTCAAATTCACCGCCATCACCTCGTCGAAAATCTCCTCGCGCGCATCCACCAGGTCGGCCCGCTCGCGCGGCGCGATCCCCGCATTGTTCACCAGCGCATCCAACCCCCCGAGCGCTTCAAGCGTCCGCTCCATGATTGCACCCCTTGCAGCCGCATTCCCAAGGTCTCCGGCCACCACCGGAAATTGCTGCGCCGCATCCCCCGCCAACCCCGCGCAGTCGGACGCTGTCGCCTCCGCCGCTTCACGGTTGGTCACGCAGTGGATCGCCACACTGTATCCCGACGCCGCCAGCCGCAACGCCACCCCGCGGCCGAGCCCGCGGCTCGACCCCGTCACAAGCACCCTCGCCGGTTCTTTCATCACACCCATCCTACACGCCCGCCCGCCGCAACACCATGCCGGTTCCCCTCCATACTAGCACAAAACCGACTTTTCTTTTTGCACCATCTTTTTGGAGTGCCCGCGGGCGGGCGACCCCGGGCGGCGCCTCTTGCGAACCGCGCATTGCCTGCGCGGGGCGTCTGTCATGCCTTGTATTCCGCCCAGGAAGAGCCGGTCTCCCAAACGCGGACTTTGAGCAACCGTGCACTCGGGCGGAGTTTGTAGCGGGTCTCTGTGCGGGCTGCGTGGGTGGCAAGGCCGCGCGCGATCCCGTCGAAAAGCGTCTTTGCCAGCACCTCGGTGGTCGGCTCGGTGTCGGTGAAGGCGAGGATCCGCTCCCCGTAGGCGGCCTTGAGCGTTTCAAACATCGGATCCTGCGTGTTGACGCAGAGTGCGTGGTCGAAGGTTTCGATGTAGTCGCCGACGGCTTCCTTCACGACTTTGAAGTCGCAGACCATGCCGTTGGCATCCAATTCGTCCGCCTCGATCACGATCTCGACCTTCCTGCTGTGCCCGTGGGGGAAGCGGCATTTGTCCGGGTGATGCGTGAGCATGTGCCCGTTTTCGATTTCGATGGTTTTGCAGATCCGGTAGGGCATGGTCACGTTCCCCGGGTGTTTCCAAAGAGGTGGATGTGATGGCGCGGGCAGTAACAATAGCCGCATTTTTTACAAAAGTCGATCAGCCATGCGTCGCGGCTTGCAAGGGTTTCGGCGGAAGGGGCCCGGTGCTGGCGTACGTGGTCGGATCCGGAACTCCGGCAAGCAAAAAGGTCTCGCGGCGCTCGACGCAGGTGCCGCATTGCCCGCAGTGGATCTCCCACCCACATAACAAGACCATGTCCGGCGTGCCAGCGGGCCATGGGAATCTCCCGGCCATTGTGCTCCGATCCGTAGTCAAAGCTCAGGGCCACCGCGACCTTGTGGTTAATTGGGGAGTCGTAAGGTGCTGTCAATGAATATATTCCGCCGCCGAGAAGGATGGCAATGGTCATGTGGCTCGGGTGCCCGCCACATGGCGGACTGGGGGAAACGGGATGCGAAATACCCCGGGCATGCGCTTGACTGCCCCCGCCGCACACTTCACCCCACCGCCTGGGTTTGGGCAGCCAAATCTTGCAGTTGCTAGGGTCGTGTGCATGCCCGGAAATATGAGTGTATCTGCTCAGGTGCCCGCCCGCAAGAGGCATGCGGGAACCAACACGCACTCCGTGCCTAGCGAATTCAACGTCTTGACCCTTGCACCAACCACGGGTATATTGGCCGCCCATGAACGACCAAATTTCCGATTGGGACTCCTCCGCTGTCTCCGCGCGTCTCGCCGAGATGGGGAGGTATCTTTGACCCCGGGAAACTTGAAGAGGAACTGGCGGGCATCGAATCCCGCATGGCCCGGCCGGACTTCTGGGACTCAAAAGAATCCGCCGGTCGCGATGTCGCGCGCATTAGCACCCTGCGCGCCTCCCTCGATCCCTTCCGCGCGCTCGTAAGCCGCGCCAACGACCTGCCCCTCCTGAGGGACCTCGCCGTCGAAGACGGATCCCCAGACGCCGCCCGCGACTTCTTCGACGAAGTCCAACGCTTCGAGCAGGATCTCGAAAAATTTGAAATCCTCCAGTTCCTCAACGGCCCCCACGACAAAGGTCCCGCCTATGTGACAATCCACGCCGGCGCAGGCGGCACCGAATCCTGTGACTGGGCCGACATGCTGCTGCGCATGTACCAGCGCTGGATCGAACGCGAAGGACTCCAATGCGAGGTAATGGATGCCCAGGAGGGCGACCAGGCCGGGATCAAATCGATCACCCTGCGCGTGTCCGGCGATTACGCCTATGGCCTCCTGCGCAACGAACAGGGAGTCCACCGCCTCGTCCGTATCTCCCCCTTCGACTCCAACAAACGCCGTCACACCTCCTTCGCCAGCGTCGATGTCATGCCCGAAATCGAGGACGCCGAAATCGACCTCAACGAGGCCGATGTCGTGATGGACACCTATCGCTCCGGCGGCAAAGGCGGCCAAAACGTCAACAAAGTCGAAACGGCCGTGCGGCTGACCCACGTTCCGACAGGCATCGTCGTCGCATGCCAGATCGAGCGCCGACAGGGACGCAACCGCGATCTGGCCATGAAAATGCTCAAGGCCAAACTCTTCCAGATGGAAGCCGACAAAAAACGCGCCGAGGCCGAACGCCTCTACGGCGAAAAAGGCGACATCGCTTGGGGAAACCAAATCCGCTCCTACGTCTTCCAACCCTACCAGATGGTCAAAGACCTCCGCACCGGCGTCCAAACCAGCGACGTGCAGGGAGTCATGGACGGCGCCATCAACGCCTTTATCGATGGAAAACTGCGCGGACTGACCTACAAAAAAGGCGCGGATGAGTAGACCGCCTGTTTCTTTGGTGTTTGGTCCATCCCGATGAAGTTCCTCCTCCTCTGCACCGGCAATTCCTGCCGCAGCCACATGGCCGAGGGAATCCTCCGCAAGGCCGCAGAGGATCTCGTGGAATTCTTCAGCGCCCGCCGGCTTTGTCCACCCGTTGGCCATCCTGAAGCCTGCGCCGCGGGCCTTCGTGACGGCAGGTCCGGATAGCCGCCCGGTGTTCCACGTGGAACATTCCAGGCCCGGTTGGCCAACCCAATCATCCCCCCCTTGTGAGCAAGTTTGTGCGCAACGGCAGGGAGCCCCGACGGTTCTGCCAAGAAGTTCCCCTTTCCGGGGCTTTGTTCTTTTCTGGACCGTCTTGCTCACACCTTGTTGGGGGGTCCTTTTCCACGTGGAACCCCGGTAATCAAGCAGTGGAACACCCCTTGCCGGAGTTATCCACACCATTAAGAAGAAGAGAAGGGATTGCCAAAAGGTTTTCATCATCGCAGGGATGTGAACAAACCGCAGGTTCCACATGGAACGAAAAGATTGACCTTGCATCAAGGCTCACGGCCCGGTAAGTGACTGCACCAGTGACAAGCCCGCGATCAATGGTCAAAGGGCTGCTTTTGGCGGCCATCCTGTTGGCGGTGTTCGTGGTGCTGGCACCGCCCATGGTCATTCCCAAGATACCACCGCTGCCACCCCGGCCGCCAACTTACGAGGAGGCTGCCGGAATGATCGGGGAGCTTCTCCAAAACGACCGCCCCGACGTGCAGGCAGTCTGTCGCCACAGGGCCCTGCTTCACGGGCGCAAGACCCCGCGCGTGTACGTCCTGATGCACGGCTTGGCAAACTGCCCCCGCCAATTTTTGGAAATCGGGGAGACGCTTCACGCGCAGGGGTCGAATGTGCTTGTTCCGCGGCTCCCGTATCATGGTCTCGAGAACCGTATGACCGCCGAATACAAGCGGCTCAACTTGGAACGGCTGGCTGGTTGGACCGGCCATGTCTTGGAGATTGCACACGGGTTGGGCGGGGAGGTCGTGGTGGTCGGGCTGTCGGTCAATGGGACGACAGCCGCATGGATTGCCCAGGAACGCGCGGACATCGAGCGGGTGGTGATTGTCGCTCCGTTCCTGGCTCCGGCGGGGACGCCGGCCTGGCTGGATCCGCTTCTGGCCAACGTAATGTACCGGCTCCCCAACCGGTTCGTTTGGTGGGACCGGCAAAAACGCGAAAACCTGCCCGGCCCCAAACACGCGTATCCGCGGTTCCCAACACGGGTCGTCGGATCGTTTATGCAACTTGGCCAGGTGGTTATTCGGCTGGCTGCTGAAGCACCCCCGAAATGCAAAAGCATCGCCTTTCTCCTGAGCGAAGCAGACGAGGGGATTTCTCTGCCGGTGGCCTTGAAGTTGGCGGGGCGCTGGGAGCAGTGGCCGGGAATCCACGTCGAGACGAAAATCTTCCCCGCCGACTTGGCCGTGCCTCATGACATGATTGATGTTTTTCAACCCAATGCACGGACAGAGGTGGTTTATCCCGCCTTGCTTGAGTTGCTGAAGTGACCGCGCCCACGGAAGGAGCTGGTGATGGGTTGACGACACCGCTGGTCTTGGGAGCCAGATTTACATATTCTATTGATTATAAACATTTTGTTAGTTTTTACAGTGCGGGTTTCGTGACCGATCCTGACAACCGACCCACCCTGAAGCGAAACCAGCGGGAAGCCCGGAAAGCAGAGAGTCTCCGAAAATTTCCGGGCACTCTTGATAAAACACCAAGGCAGGGACGAGCGGGCCGCTCGCCCGGCTGGAAGGACGCCGCCCCGAAGAAACACGGCCCAGAGGCCGGAGGAGCATCCATGGCGTTGCGCGGACACGCGTTCCTCTATCCAAAGAATGGCGACCACCCGCTACTGAAACTCGCGGATTTTTTCGGGATCCATTGCGGCGAGAACCCTCCGGGTGTCCATGTGGGCCTCTTTGATGAGTGGGTCGTATTTGTCCCATTCGAGGAGGCCTATGCGTTCGACGGCAGGTTGGAAGAGGAGGTCGACGCGGTTGATGGCAAGGCGTTGGCGGTTGATCGAGGAGCTGATGGTCGAGGAAAGGAGGATTTCGGGCAGGAGGGGCAGTTGGAATCGGCGGCTCTTGCGAGGACGAAACCGGTCGAGAAGAAGCGGGAGGCTGTCGGGAAGTTCTTCGAGTTCGAGGGTGGGGGTGTGCTGCTGGCAGGTGACGACACCGATGATTTTACCGACCCCGAGGGTTTCCATGACGTCCACCGGGAAGTTGTTGAAGGTGCCACCATCAACCATGAGCTGGCCGCAAATGACCACTGGTGGGAGGGCTCCGGGAATCGAGAAGCTCGCGAGGAGGCTTCTCGTGAGGGGTCCGCGGTGAAGGATGGCCTGCTCCGAGGCGGACAGGTTCGTGGCAATGCAGAAGTAAGGCAGCCACATGTCCTCGATATCAATGTCAGCGCCGGCGGCATCGCGCACCGCCTGCCCCGTGATCCGCCTGACCCGCTTGCCCTTGATGACCGACATCATGGGCAGCGGATTGATGTCACTGGTGGGTTTGTTCAGATAGACCTTGCGTCCGGCTGATACGAGGTCGTCGCCCTTGAGGTCGAGGGCCCGCCACGCAGCGGCGGTCGCCCCCATGCTGGTTCCGCCAAGAAAATCGGGCTCGATGCCCGCCTCGGACAGCGCATTGATCACACCGAAGTGGACAAAGGCCCGCGCGCCTCCGCCCGCCAGCACAAGGCCCACCGCGCGCCCCGCAAATACGCGGTTCAACCGCTGCAAGTCGGGATCATGGCCCGGGCGGTAGTGGAAATGGCGGCAGGCGGGCCGCAGGTTCAGCCACGCGGACGTGCCGGTCGGGCTCTTCTTCGCGCGGTCGTGGAAAAGGACCAGCGTCCGCATCACAGCCGGCGCGGCTTCCTCGCCGTCAAAGAGCGCGCGCTCAGGCGGCGTGAGCTCGGGGCTTTGGCCGGCGTCTCCGAGAAGAAGGATTTCATCGGCCGTTTTTGCGCACATGAGGGACCACGGGGACCCCGGAGCGCCGGTGACAAGGAAAACAGCCTCGGCGGTCGATTCGAGTTTGGTGATCCATTCGGCAACGGGTTCCCTGTCGGCAGACGTGACCCGTTCCAAGCCGGAGGCCGCGGCCGCGTCGGCCTCGGTGACGACATGGACTGCTCCGCCATATTGACGGCGGGCTTCGGCGAGCAAAGCGGCGAAAGCGGCGGCATCAATCGTGTCGTGAAGCGACACCAGACAGAGGTTGACAGGTTTTTGGGGTGGTTGGCGGAGACGCTCGGCGCGACGGAAACGCTCGATGACCCCCTTGACCACGCTCAGGGCGAGGGTCGGCTCGTAGGCGAGCAGCTCGCAGAAGGCTTCACGGGTGAGCCGCGCAACGACCGAATCCCTGAGTGCCAAAATCGACGCCGAACGTGGTTCGCCGGAAATAAGAGCCAACTCGCCGATCGTCTCCCCGCGCCCAATCTCGCCGAGGGTCTCGGGCTTCCCGCGCGGCCCAAGCCGGATCGCACGCAAACGCCCTCGGAGCACAAAATACAAGTCGTCGTTGGTGTCCCCCTCCTCGAAGAGGATCGTCCCCGCAGGCACCTCCAAGAAATGCACCTTCGCCCGCGTGAGCTTCAGGAATTCGTCGGACTTCGTTTCAAAGAACTGCCCGAGCATGTCCTCGAGCGATTCTGCAAGCTTGACCGGGCAGGAAATCTCTCCGATTTCCGCCTCGCTGCCTCCGCGTCCGGTCCCAGTATCGCTCATAGTGCCTCAAGGGCCTACCACAAAAGGCAATCCCTTGACACCCTTAACTTTTCGTGAACATTGCTCCTCCACGCTTTTCCCCCGAAAACGGCGGGAGACGCCAGCGAATCACGCCAATCCACGCGAATGGAAAGGTCTTGAAGACCAGGACCTGCTCTGTTTTTTTTGCAGCGTTACGCTATTGGCGTAATGCTGTTGTCATCCACTGCGGAATCTGGAACTGCACGGACACGGGTCGGGAAATCGGGGAGGACGGACTCAGCCTGCTCCAAGCGCAGCAACTGCTTCATCAAGCGTGGCGCAATTCGACGCGGAAATGACGGGCGTGCCTTTGCGGATGCGCCCGACAAGACCCGCCAGCACGCCGCCCGGCCCGAGCTCAAGGAAACGGGTGCACCCGACACGGTCGATCAGGTATTCGACGCCCGACGCCCAGCAGACGCTGCCGGTGACCTGGTCGGCGAGGCTGCGGCGGATTTCCTCCGGCGTCTTCACCGCCACGGCATCGACATTGCATACCACCGGCACCGAGGGCTCCTTGAGAGGGCACTCCTCGAGCGCCGCCTTCAGAATATGGTAGGCGCTCTCCATGAGCCGCGAATGAAACGCCCCGGCAACGGTCAGCTCGACCGCCCGCCGCGCGTCGTATTCCTTCGCCAGCGAAACGGCAAGGGCGACTTTCGACGACTCCCCGGAGACGACAATCTGCCCGGGGCTGTTCAAATTGGCGATATCGACATCAGCCGCGGCCGCCAAATCCCGGACCCGTGCCTCCTCGCCGCCAATGATCGCCGCCATGCCCCCCTGCGTCTCCTCACAGGCTTTCTGCATGGCCTCGGAACGGCGCTTGACCAACCGGAGGCCTTCCTCGAACGAGAAGGTCCCCGCAGCCGCATGCGCCGTGAATTCGCCCAGCGAAAGGCCCGCGGCGGCATCAAAGGTGAAACCGGGCATGCGCTCGCGCAGGGCCGCAAGGCATGCGAACCCGTGCACGTAAAGGGCCGGCTGGCAGACGGAGGTTTTCGTAAGCTCCTCGACCGGCCCCTCGAAGGCGATCCGCGCAAGCGGAAAACCAAGGATCTCGTCCGCGCGCGCAAAGAGGTCGCGGACGCATGCATACTCCGCGGCAAGATCCTTGCCCATGCCGACGGTCTGTGCCCCCTGTCCCGAAAAAAGCAAAGCGGTTTTCATGGCTCGGGAGGCTAGTGCGCCGGGCGACAAAGATCTACCCATTTGTTGGCAAGTCTGGTTCAGTCGTGGGTGGATTGAACCTCCGCCCGATTGGAATTGTGATGAAGACCCTTCTTTCCGCGACTGTGCTGCAAGCAGGAACCATGGACGTGTATTTCGGAACCGGCGGAAGGGAGAGCCGGGGGATCTATCGGGCAACCTTTGATCCGGCCACGGGAAAATTGTCGGCCGCGGAGCTGGCGGCCGAACTGGAGGCGCCGGGATTTTTAACCGTGCACGACGGGGTCGTCTACGCGGTGGCGGCCGGCCCGGGGGCTCCCGGGGTCGTTGCCTTCCGGATCAAGCCGGACGGGGGTCTCGAGCCGATGGGTTCGTCGCCGACCGGTGATGGCGCGGCCGCGCATGTGGCCGCGCACCCGTCCGGCGCGTTCCTGCTCACCGCACAATACGGCGGGGGATCTGTCGCCCTGTTTCCCCTCGACGCCGCAGGCAATCCCGGCCCGGCGACCCTCCACCGCCACGAGGGAGGAACCCGCATCGTCGGCAAGAGGCAGGATTCCCCCCACCCCCACTGGTGCGGGTTTTCCCCCGATGGAGCCTTCGCACTCGTGCCGGACCTCGGCCTCGACGGCATCGTCATCTACCGCACCGACCCCCAACACGCCGCCATCCACCCCCACGGATTCGCCGCTTCGGAACCCGGCGGCGGCGCCCGCCATATGCGCTTCTCCCCCAACGGACGCTTCATCTACCTCGTCAACGAACTCTCCTCGACCCTCTCGATCTTCGCATGGGACGCCGCAAACGGCGCGGCAAACCTCCTCGAAACCGTTCCCGCGCTGGACAAAAACGTCATGGACGCCGAAGCCATGAACGCCGCCGCGGAGGTCCTCGTCCACCCGTCCGGCGAATTTCTCTATTACTCGAACCGGGGAAACGACTCGGTGAGCGTCTTCCGCACCAATCCCGACACCGGCGCGGCCCGCGTCATCCAGACCCAGCCCATCCGCGGCGCCTTCCCGCGCCACATTGCCCTTTCGCCCTGCGCCAAATGGCTGCTCGCCGCCGGCGCCGATTCAAACTCGGTCTCGGCCCACCGCATCGACCCGCAAACCGGAAAGCTCACCTTCCAAACACGCTGCGTCACCAATGTTCCCAACCCGATCTGCATCCTCTTTGCCGGACCTTCCCAAGCCTCCGCCGACCCCTGAAGAACGGTGGAGCTCGCACGAATACCCCGAAAAGCCCGCGCCAAAAGCCGTAAGCCACAAATGCCTGTCCCCGGCCGCACGCGGGCCGTCCAGCCGGTCTTCAAGCGCGGCCAAAACCGACGGGCTGCTCAGGTTGCCTTTGCGCCGGAGTGATTCGCGGGTCTCGTCGAGCCTGTATGCGGGGATCGCCGCCTCAACAGCATCAATCACATCGCGGCCCCCGTTGTGGGCAATGATGGCGTCCGGGTCGCCCGACCGGGAAGCAAACAGTCGCGGCACCGCCTCCGCGGCCACTTCGGGAACCGCGCGTTCAAGTTGGTTGCGCAGCCCGCCGCCGTCATTGACAAAACGGATGGTCTCGCGCCGGTGTGGCAGGTGAAAGGACCGGAACCCCGACGCACGCCACTGGTCCGGGCGTCCGTCACCACGCCACAAAGCCGCCAAGGCTCCGTCCCCAAACAGGCACGCACTTACAATCACCCCCGGGTCATCGCAAAGAAAAAAGGCCGCCGAGCAGATCTCTACCGCAACGGTCGCAACAAGCGCATCCGGGTCCTCGGCCAGGAGACACTTCGCCGCGTGCATGGTCGGGATCGCCGCCCCGCACCCCAGCCCCGCCACATCATGAAGAACCGCCTCCGGGCGCATGCCCATGCGCCCGGCAAGGTGGCTGCTGACCCCGGGGCACAAGTAGCCGGTGCACGTGCAGACAAACAGCGCGTCCAGATCGGCGGCGCGGACGCCTTCTGCCTCGAGGCATTTCTGCAGGGCGGATGCGGCAAGGGCCGGAGCCTCCTCTTCAAACGCTTCGTTGAGCCGCTGCGCATCAAGGGTGAAAAGGCGCTCGGGCGCGATGGCAAAGTGGCGGGGTTCAACTCCCGAATTGCCAAGCAGGACTGTCTCAAGGATGCGCCTGCCCCGGCGGGTCAGACGCTCCATGGCCGGCCCACGGCGCACAAGCTCCCAAACCGCCGCCTGCGTGAACGGCTCGCCCGGAAATGCGCTCTCAAGGGATTGCAGGACCATCGGTCAGTCCCCAATGTGAAGCAAACCCCAAGGCTGTTCACACAAAAAGGTTTCAGCCGCAGATTGGCACAGATTCCCACAGATTAAATCAGGCATAAGAATTTTTTTTATAAGATATCGCTGTGTGAATTTTTTGCGCTGCAAGGGATCGCGGCGGCTGCCAGAACGGCCGGACTCTCCAAATCTGCGCCCATCTGCCAAATGAACAGTGTCCAAATCTTTGCAAACTGTGTCAATCTACCTGCTCACTCTTCTGCCATTTTTAGAATGAAAATTTTGAGATTTTTTCAGAACAGGATGCACGGACGCGAGCGGATCCGGATTGCGGTGCTGGCTTTTTTGGGAGTGCTGGCATTGACCGCTGCTTTTGGGTTGCTGCTTCTGCCTGCTCCACCAGTGCCGCCTGCCGGGGAATTTTCGTCTGTTGGGGAACAAGAGCCCGATGAGAAGCCCGTGCCAGTTGTCGCGGCCATGGATTTGACGGAGGCGGAGCGGGCCATGGAGGCGGGCGATCTCGAGGGTTGCCGCCGGGCTTTGGAGTCTGTGGAGTGGAACGATGTGCCGCAGGGGTGGGAACTTGCAGGCCGGCTGGCGGAACGCGATGGAGACATGGAGGCGGCTGTCTCGAATTACCAAAAGGGTCTGGCGCTTCACCCGACGTCCGGGCTTCACCTGCGGCTTGCACTTCTGTTGCTCAAAAGCGGCGACGCACAAAGCGCCCTCCCCCACCTCGAAGCCGGCCATGCCATGGATCCATCCAATGCCCTCGTCTCGAATCTGCGTCTCCTCACGCTCCTCCACCTCGGACGCAAAAACGAAGTCGAACAGGAGGTCTCCGCATGGAGCGCCATCGGTGGTGACAGCGCACCATGGGTTTTCGCGCTTGCAGCGGTCTTCTTCGAACATGGGGATTTTCAACAAGGTGCCGGCCTCCTGCGTCTTGGACGCTCCACCGTCGATCGCGCCACGTTTGACCTCCTCCTCGATCATCCGGCCCTCGCCAGCCATGCCAACAAGCCCGAAGTCCTCGCCGAAATTTTGTCCCTCCCACCGGAACCAGCATCGCCAGCCTGCGGCATCGCCGCCCCGCCCGGTTATTAAAAAAACTGATTGCGCCGACAACGATGAATTTTTTTCTTGATTTCTAATGGACCAGGTGCACAAAAATCAATTTGTAGAATTTCTTATTCTCCCTGCGTCTCTTCACAACGATGAATAAAGCTTTTGTTTCTGCCCTCCTTGGATTGGCCCTTCCGGCAACCGGCGCACTGGCAGCCGTCACTGTCGAAACCACGGTGCTTCCCACAAACAGCAACCGCTCGGTGGATTCGGGAGCGATCGATTTCATCATCTACAACAGCAATGGCTCTGGCACCACGGTTCGGAAAGACGGAGGCGGCAGCCGGTTCTCCTCGCTCATCAGCGATCAGGCGGTGTATGTCGGGGACGTCACGTCCGGCAATCCCCTCAACTTGAGTTGGACGGGAGGGACACCCACGACCAGCGGAACAACCGAAGATTACCTCTACGCCGGGATGGGCAGCGGTTTCAACCCACAGTCAACCTACATTGCCATGCAGGTGACGATGCCGGGCTCCAATGCGCAGATCACTGTTTGGACCCGGCCCAATGGAAATACGTCATCGATCTCATTTGATGTCTCGATGGGAAAAACCGGAAATCTGTTTGAGGCCAGCTACAACCGAAGCGATGCGAGTGCCATGGTCTTCGATTTCACGCTGAGCGGGTTCACGGCAGGGGACACTGTGGAATTCCGGGTGGATAATGTCAGCGGCTCCAATACCTGGCACAACTTCGCGATTTACGGAGCGGAAATCATTCCCGAGCCCTCCACATGGCTGCTCCTCGCGATCAGCGGGGTGACGATCATGGTTTTCGCGCGCAAACGCAGCCGCGGGATTTTTTAAGCGACTTTCAGGCCGCGAAAAATTTTCACGACAATCGCGCCGGGACGTCGCGATCCACCATCCATCCGTGGTTTTAAAAATTCTTTTCCTTCGTGCGCTTTGCGCTCTTCGTGGTGATTGATTTTCTTTTCCGGCACGGTGCCTACTCGCCGACCAGCCACGTGAGGGTGCCGGCGGAGGGGCGCACGCGTGTGCA
>CAZGNH010000037.1:0-4633 GCA_964527025.1 uncultured Chthoniobacterales bacterium
CTCGCGCATGGCGAACTGCCAGACGACGGCTTTTTTGCCATCGAGGCGGGATGGGTCACGGGCGAGTTCCGAGGCGAGGAGGCGGCGCGTGGCCGAGGCGCCGCCGTCGTTGCGCAGGATGGCATCGAGGGGTTTGCCAAGGTGGGCGGAGAGGTGGTCGGGGAAGCCGGCCGCCGCCCCCCACCCGAGTTCCTCCTGCGAGAAAATATTTGAAAAACTGTCGCCGAGCAGAAGGACATCGGACGCCGGGTCGGGCCGCCACGGACCGCCTCCGGGAGCGGAGATCTTTTTCCCCCGCACGGTCTGCAGAGCATTCCATGGCGATGCCGCAGGCAACTCGAGCATCGCCGCGGTGTCTCCCCGCCCCGCAATAGTGACGTCTTCGCGCGAAAATTTCCCGCCGCCGGGTTCGACGCCGGCGACCCAGAGTCCATCCGCCACCTGCGTCGCAACCCGCTCCATCGCCTCCGGAGTCCAATGGCTGTCGGTTTCGAGATACTGGGCCCCGCCGGACTTCGCATCCCAGAGACCCGCGGTCGGATCGAGAATCACAGGTGGGGGAACATCAAGGTTCCGTGCCTTGAACTCCCGTTGAGCCGCCGCATCGAAGGCTGCGCAAAAGGCGTGCCATGCGGGGTTTTGGGGTGGCTCATTGAAGGGCCTGCGCGCGAAGCGCCCGGGGTGGATGAGGGGTTTGCCGGGCACGGGCAGGAGGAAGAGGCGGATGCCGCGCGCGGCGAGGTCGGCGGCGAAAGCGGCGGCGGCCTCCTCGGGAGTGGCGGGATGGTCGGCAAACCGGCGGGCGGTCAGGTAATCAATCTCGGGGCGGTAAAACAGCCACCCGTCGTGTCCGGGGTACACGCGCTCGTTGCCGGCCCCGAGGGCAAGCAGTCCCTGCTGCACCCGCGGCCGCGCATGACGCGCAAGCACCGAGCCATCCTCGACCGCGGCCTCGATGTCCCCGAAGGAATCAAGGAGCGCCCCATTGGCATCGAAGACGCGCCCATACAGCCCGCGGCCCGCCCGCCATGCGGCCACCACCGTCTTCCCCGCGTCTTGGGCGACAACAGCCAACGCCCCCCGGACTTCCAAGGAGAGATCCACCACGGGCACCACGAAGATGGTGGCAAGAAATCCGGTGGTGAGCACCACGGCGCGGATCTTTCCGATGTGCGTGGCGCCGAGGGCCGGGGCGTGGGTGGCAATACCGCGTCGCATCAGAAGATAAAATAGATGAACGGGTTGAAGGACTGGACGCTGAGCGCCCCGATCGAAAGCCACAGAACAACGAGGCACCATGCGACTTTCGGCCACCCGATGCGGCGCGTCCAAACAAGGGTCGTCGGCCCCGCCCACACCACTCCCGCCGCCACCGCCATCGCCAGCAGGTAAAACGGCTGGTGCAACAGGCCACCAACCAATGCCGCCGCACCCCCGTCGCCACCCATCCCGGCCATCGCCCGGAAATACCCGAGCGCTCCCGGAAGGGAATCCGCACGGAAAAAGATCCATGCCAGCGAGACAAGGAAGAAGGTCGCCGCCACCTGCAGCGGTGCCGGCAGCCACGGAAACAAACTGCGCGACTTGGTCATCCGCTCGGCGGCAAGAAGGAGTCCGTGGAGCCCGCCCCAGATCACAAAATTCCACGAGGCGCCGTGCCAGAGGCCGCCGAGGAGCATGACGGTGGCAAGGTTGAAAAACGTGCGTGTGTCTCCGGACTTGTTGCCGCCGAGGGGGATGTAGAGGTAATCGCGCAGCCATGTCGAGAGAGTGATGTGCCAACGCCTCCAGAAGTCTGTGATCGAGCGCGCGCGATACGGGGAATTGAAATTGATCGGGAACGTGAACCCGAGCATGAGCCCGAGTCCGATCGCCATGTCCGAATACCCGCTGAAATCGAAATAGATCTGGAAGGAATAGGCAGCGGCCCCCAGCCACGCATCGGCCGTATCAAGCGAGGCCGCCCCGAAACAGGTGTCCGCAATTTTGCCGGCCGGGTTGGCAAGCAGCACCTTCTTGCCCAGCCCAAGGCAAAAAATCGCCACGCCGCGGGAAAATTTCACCAGCGAGTGGCCCCGGCGGTGCAATTGGTCGGCAACCGTCTGGAACCGGACAATCGGCCCGGCCACCAGCTGGGGAAACATCGACACGTAGCACGCGAAGTCCACGAAGTTGCGGATGGGTTTCGCGTGGCCGCGGAACACATCGATCGTGTAGCTCATCGACTGGAAGGTGTAGAAGCTGATTCCGAGCGGCAGGGTCACTTCGAGGGCGAAGTCGCCGCTTCCCGGCGGCAACCCCAGGGCATCGAGCAGCCCGCGGTAGTTGTCGGCGGCGAAATTGAAGTATTTGAAGAACCCGAGCAGCGACAGGTTCGTGACGACCGACACGACAAGCGGCACCCGGCTCCTGCGCCCGGAACGGTCCGCCGGACCCAGCGCCAGTCCGCACGCATAGTCCACCACCGTCGAAAACATCATCAGCACCATGAACAATGGATTCGCCCACCCGTAAAACGCGTAGCTGAAAACCGCCAGCAACCCCTGGCGCACCCGGGCAGGCGACACGTAATACGCCGCCAGCGCCAGCGGCAAAAAATAAAACAAAAACAGGTGTGAGCTGAAAACCACTCTTGTTGACTGGAGTCTACCGTCCCGAACTCACGTCGTAATAGACCTCCCCGTCGAGAGAAAACGAGTCTCCGGCCATAAATTCGCTTTCGAGTTGCGGGTGGGCATCGAAGGGCTGGAGTTCGAGCTCCCGGACGATTCCCGGCATGGCGGAGGCATAGGCGGGGGGCTCCTGCCCGTCGAGAAGAACCCACTCGGCGACCTGCACGTCGGCATGCTCGAGGGCCGGGTCGCCGGCTTCGACCACGCGGTAACGGTTGATGGCAAGCGCACGGCGGTAGGGGGCGATGGATTCCGGCGATGGGGGGTCTTCGCGAACGAGCATTTCCGCGCGCACGCGGATGGTCTGCACCGGCTTGCGGGCTCCGAGGATACCTTGCGCCGCGCGGAATTTCAGGGCGGCCTCTTCTGCGGGGATGAAGCGGTTGTAGATCGAAATGTTTTCCAAAACCCCCTCCCAGTAGCGCACCCCGCCCCGCTCCTTGCCAAAAAAAAGTTCGTAGTCCCGCCAGTCCTCGAACGTTCCGGCCTCAAGGCGGCTCTCGACCCCCACCTTGCCGTCAATGTAGCACACCAGCAGGCCGGGTTCGTAGGTGACAATCACATGGTGGGGCACGCCGGGTTCGAGCGGAGCGAGGTTGAAGTCGACACCGTTGCGGTTGCTTTCCGAGGTTTGGAGCCGCAAAACGAGCATGTTGTCCTGCTGGCCGAGAGTGAAGTTGCGTTTCGCGGTGCCGCCCGAGAAGCTCACGATGCGGGCGGGGCCGGACTGCGGGTTGCGCGCGGTGGTGACGATGGCCTCGATGGCCAGACGGTCGGTGTCCATGCAGGCCGCGCGGATTTCGTCGGCGAAGAAGTCATCGGGCAGGAACCCTCCATTGACGATGTGCATTTCGCCGTTGGGTCCCCAGCGGGCTCCACCGACCGCGGTCAACCGGGCGCTGCGCTTTTTGCCCCGCGCATTGGTGAATGTGTTGGCGCTGCGGTTGTTTTCCCAGAGATAGACAAGGCCTTTGTCGCTCACCGGCCAGGAATCCGAAAGCGCGGGCTTTTTGCGGAAGAGCGCAAAGAAGTCGAATCCCTCCTTTTCCTTGCGTCTGTGGTCGTCGCGGTGGAAGGCGGAGAGGGCTTCGCGCCCCCCTTCGATCCAGACGTCGGGAAAAAAGGCGGCATGCGGCCGGTCGGTGAGCTGCAGCCACTCCTCGATGGCATCGAAGCTTTCATTGAATTTGCCGATGTGGATTTCGACCTGGGGGCCGCCTTTGTTCAGGTCGCCTCCGGGCTTGCCAAGGGAATACGGACCGGTCATGACCATGTAGCGCGCGTGGTTTGTCCACCGCGGGTGGTAAACCTTGCTGCCGTCGATGCCCGGCGCACTGGCAAGCGGTATCTTCCACTGCTTCTCCCCGCCGGGCCGGGCCATGAGCAGGTTTTTGTGGGCACCGTCAAAGATCCACTGCATGTGGCTGTTGTCGGGGGCAATCGAGGGCCAGCACCCGTCTCGCAGCTTGCGCCACGCAACATCCGGCAAATCCGCCAAGCCCGCATTCGGCCATGGGAACAGCCCGGACGCCCGCATGCCATCCCGCGATACCTGAAAGCCCCCCACCGGCACCACCTGCACCGGCGATGAACTCCAAACGATCTCCTCAATCGAGGGATCATCCAGCGGAAAACGATAAATGGGCCCCTCGTTTTCCCGGGAATTTTTCTGCGCATAGACCCACACGCGCCCGGTGCCGGGCTCCTCCCACAAATCGGTCACAATCCCCTCCGCCAGCCTCCGCTGGCCGGTCCCGTCAAAATGGACAACCGAGACACTGTTGTCCCACTGGTTGCTGAAGACGACGTGCTCGCCGTCGGGGGTCAGAAGCGGCACCGTAAAATTCGCCGGGCCTTCGAGAATGACCCGCGCGCCGCGCCCGTCCCTTGAGTCGTAGCCCATCAGGCGGAGGTCCGCGCTGTGCGCAAAGGTGTCCGCATTCGTGTCGTCGGCAACCCAG
>CAZGNH010000038.1:0-7479 GCA_964527025.1 uncultured Chthoniobacterales bacterium
GAGTTTCACCCATTTGCCGGCATCTTCGCCGGGCAAATCGATTTTGAAGATGCGTCCCTTGAGGTGGTGCTGGTCGATCGCGCAGAGCTGCACGGCACCTTCCGGACCGGTGCGCCCGAGTTCCAACCCGCCGATCTCGCGCAGGGTGTCTTCAAGCACAATCCCGCGCGTCATTTCTCCCGCGGCATTGATCTCGCGGATCATTTTGGCCGCCGCCCCGGCATAAAACAGCCGGTCGGTCCCCGGAAGGATGTCGAATCCATACGCCGGAGCCGTGCGCTCCTCGACGGAATGCCGGCGCTCGACAGCCCCGGTTTGCACGTCAAGCACGGCCATGATTCCCGCCGTCGTACTCACCAGCAGTTCCTGCTCCCCGTCCAAATCCACATCCCTCAAAACAAATTGATACGCATAACCCCCGATCGGCTGCTCCCACACCGTCGCCCCATCCCCGGCCCGCAACGCCGCAACATGCCCGTCGTAGGTGATCGTCAAAATCAAATCATGACGTCCCGAATACGCCACCTTCCATGCCGGCGCACGAAGCTGCAACTCGGTGACACGCGTTCGAAATCCCAAAACCGGCCCCGAGGGCTCCACAGGATCCACCGGTATGTCCCTTTCCACGACCGGTGCCTCCCGCTCCTCGGGGACTTGTACGGCTTCCGCAGGTTCCCCCTCCCCCGGATCCACCGTCTCAACCTCCATGCACGACGTTCCCACCACACACAGGACAATCCCAACCAGCGTAAATGGAAGTTTCATACCCCGCGACACTCGACCAAACTTCAGACGAAATCAAAATAAAACGCCGGGGCGTGGGTCTATAAAATTACGGGCGTTGATTGACGGTCGGTGATTTTTGATGCCAGACGGACGGGCGCGGCACCAACCTCGTCCACCCGGCAGGGCGCGGGTCGCTTGTCCCGCCATCTTGTCCCGCCATAGCCTTGGCGAAGGCGGAATGACCCCGCCCACTTTTCCAGAAAGCGACGGACGCCTCATCGAGGCGTCCTTACCGAGACGTCTGCGTATCCGGCGAATTCTTCGGGGAATTTTTCCAGGAAGCTCTGGGTGGGCCATGCGCAGGCTTCGCCGAAGGCGCAGATGGTGCGTCCGGCGATGTTGTCGGCGACGGTTTGGAGGGTTTTTGGGTCGGCTTGGTGGCCGTGGCCGTCGAGCATGCGGGTTGTGATTTTTGACATCCAGAGGCTTCCCTCGCGGCAGGGAGTGCACTGCCCGCAGGATTCGTGGGCATAGAAGCGGTTCAGGTTGTTGAGCGCCCACACCATGTCGCGCGTGTCGTCCATCACCATCACCCCCCCGCTGCCAATCATCGTCCCGGCGGCCGCCATGCCGGTCGTGTCCATCACCAAATCCAGCAGGCCGGTCTCCCGCCGCGTGACGACCCCGTCCGGTCCCGTCGAAAGAATGGAAAATGTTTCCCCGGCGCGGAGGACTTTGGCCGAGCTGCCCCCGGGAATGACCGCCTTGAGCTTGCGCCCGGGCTTCAGGCCCCCGCATACATCAAAAATCAGTTCGCCGAGAGTGACCGCCCCGACCGGGAACTCGTAAAATCCCGGGCGCACGACGTCGCCGCTCACGCACATCATGCGTGTGCCGCCGTCTCCGGGAGTCCCCATGGCCGCGTAGGCGGAACCGCCCATTTCGATGATGTGGCGCACGTGGCAGACGGTTTCGACATTGTTGACGACCGTGGGCTGCATGTAGAGGCCCAGCACGGCGGGGAAATACGGGGGTTTGATGCGGGGATAGGGGCGCTTGCCCTCGAGGGATTCGAGCAAACTCGTCTCCTCGCCGCAAATGTAGGCGCCGGCGCCTTGGTGGACGTGGATCTCGCAATCAAATCCCGAACCGAGGATGTTTTTCCCGGCATACCCGGCGGCGCGTGCCTCCGCAATGGCCTCTTCGACGACGCGCGCCGCGTGCGGGAACTCGCACCGGATGTAGATATACGCAAGGTGGCAGTTCGTGGCGAAGGCGGAAATGAGGAGCCCCTCGAGGAGTTGGTGCGGATCGTGGTGCAGGATGTGGCGGTCCTTGAAGGTGCCCGGCTCCGACTCGTCCCCGTTGACCACGAAGTAGTGGGGTTTGCCGTCATCGTGCCGGATGAAAGCCCACTTCGTCCCGCAGGGGAAACCGGCCCCCCCGCGCCCGCGCAGGTTTGCGGTCCTCACCTCCGCGATGATGTCGGCGGGCTCCATCGCGAGGGCTTTTTCGAGTGCCTTGTAGCCGCCGTGCGCGAGATACGTTTCGAGGCCCGTATTGTAGCCCGGCTTGCAGAGGTTTCCAAAAATGATGCGGCGCTCCTTGGGATGCGGCGGCGGCATGGAAAAGGGTTTCATGATTCGCAGGATTTGAGGATGGCGGGGATGTCGGACGGGCGGATATTTTCGTGCAGCTCGTCGCCGACGAGCGCCACCGGCGCCGATCCGCAGCTTGCCAGACACTCGACAAACTCGACGCTGAACTTCCCGTCGGGCGAGGTCGGCGGCGCTTCCCCATACCCCTCATGCTCCGCATGCGGGTCAATCCCGGTGGCCTCGCAGAATTTTTCTTTCACGGCCTCGCTGCCCGCCAGCGCGCAGGCCAGCGTCCGGCACACCCGGATCACCGTCCTCCCGCAGGCCTCGCGGCGGAACCACGGGTAAAAGGTCACCAGCTCGAAAATGTTGACCGGCGTCAGGGCGAGCTTGTCTGCGATCCACCCGACGCCCGAGTCGTCGATGAACCCGAATTCCTTTTGCCAAAGATGCAGAAGGGGCAGTGCGGCGCTGCGTTTGGAAACCGGGTAACGGGCAATGATCTCCGCGGCTGCGGCCTCGAATGCGGGTGTGACCCTTCCGGCCTGCTCCGGGGTGCTCTGCGGTGTCCGATCACGATCTGTCATGCCTGCTTTGTCCTTTGTTCCCACGGCCACTTCAAGCAAAACGATGCGCCGAATCAGCGGCCGTGCTACTCGGCAAGAGCCTTTTGGAGAGCATGCACCCTCACGGCGAGCTCTGACGGGCATTCCGATTTCTGGCGCCCGACTTCGGCGGCGATTGCGGCGACGGTCTGCTTCATTTGTCGTGTTGCCTGTCCCTTGAGGAGGCCGGCCATCGCGGATCCGGGGACGGTCAGGTTGCGGTAGCGGATGAGCGCCCCGGCGCCGAGGGGCTCGACACGGAATTCCCCGGTGCTGTTTTTGGTATGGACGGCACGCAGGAGCTGCCATCTGACGACATGGACTCCGGGTTCGGGGCGGGAGAGGTCGTTTCGGGCGGTGTAAAACTCGTCGGGCAGCACAGGCACCTTCACACCGTAATCGACTTCCAAGGAGCGCGGGGAGAGCACGCGCGCGATTTCGGATTTGAGAAGGTTGGGGATGAAGGTTCCGGCGTGCTTGTAGTCGAAAAAGACGGCGGCGACTTCTTCGGGGGTCGCATCGACAGCCTGGTAGATGGTGAGCTCCGGCCACGGAAGCCCCTTGATGTCCCGCGGGGAGACGACCTGGTGCCCGCCGAGCACCATGCGCTGCTGCGCGGGATCAAGATCGGAAAAGGCCGGCTGCGCAAGGGCCGGGGTTCCCGCACAGACAAGAAAACCCATGGCCAGAAACCGCGCAGATCCAGCCGCTCGCATTGTAATAATGTAGCCCTGCGGCACGGTGGGCGCAACGGGATTTCACCCCCTCGTGCCGCCGTTTCCAAGTTGGTCCAGCATGATGCGCGGGACGAGGCGTCCGATGAACCCGGCAAGGATTTCCTCGACTTCTTCCTGGGATTTTCCGTCGGGGGTGAGGCCTTCGAGGATGGGGGCATTGACGACGACGTAGGCCCACCGGTGGTTGGTATTGTGGAAGAGGACGTCGAAGTTGGTTTTGAGGATGCGGACGAGGTGGTGCGGGGTGGTGGTGTCTTTGCCCACGAACCAGTACATGAAGAGGCTTCTGAGTTGTTTGGTGTCGCCATTGGGGAGCAGGATGGGACGTTGGATGATGAGTTTGGTGACATCGAGGTTTCCGCCGCCTTCGATGGGCACGGGGCGGACCTGGCTGCTGGAAATCGACCACCCCTGCCCGGGCAGGCAGATTTCCGGGCGGTGGATGCTGCGCTTCTCGGAACCGGCAAGGACGATCTGGCACCCGATTTCCGGACCGCTTCCGTCGGAGTAAAGCATTTTGGCGAAGACAGTGTCGTCGGGCAGGATCAATTTTTCTTCGGCGGAGACGGGTTGTTCGGTGCCGTGGAAGTCGCCGAGGGTTGACGGGAGGTCCATGCGGATGCCGGCTTCGGATTGGCCGATGCGGGGGCTGAGCACCTGAACGGCGAAGATGGTGGCCGCGGCGAGGACAAGGACGGCGGCGCTTTTCCAGAGAATGGGGCCGGCGGATTTTTGTGACGGTTTGGATGCGGGCATGATGGGAAAGATGCTACGTGGCAGGCCCGGTGTCCAAAAAAACCGCTTAAAAAACGCGCGGGATCCCTTCCTTGAGGATGTGGATGCCGTCGCTGAGTCCGAGCTCGCGGGCCTTGTCGACAAGGCGCCCGAGGGGTTCGTGGAGGGGTTCGTAGCTCAGGCGGAAGGTGCCGTAGTGCATGGGGACCATCGAGGCGGCGCGCAGCTCGACAAAGGCGCGCAGGGCCTCCTCCGGGTTCATGTGGACATCGCGTTTGGTGGGGGCGTCGTAGGCGCCGATGGGCAGCAGGGCGATTTCGATGTCGGCGCGCCGGCCGATTTCCCGGAAGCCGTCGAAGTAGGCGCTGTCGCCGCAGTGGAAGAGGGTGCGGCCGGCGTATTCAATCAAAAAGCCGCCGAAACCCCGGTGGCTGTCGTGGAGGACGCGGGCTCCCCAGTGCCTTGCCGGGGTGAGGGTGATTTTGAGGTGGCCGTGGCGGAAGCTTTGCCATGGTTTGAGTTCGTGGACGCGCTCGAAGCCGAGGCCGTGGACGAGGGTTCCGACGTGTTCGGGCACGGCGATGGGCTGGCCGGCGGCGACCTTCCGCAGGGTGCGGCGGTCGAGGTGGTCGAAGTGCGCGTGGGTGACGAGGACAAGGTCGATGGCGGGCAGGTCCCGGATTTCGACTCCGGGGTGTTTGATCCGCTTGATGACCTTGAGCCACCGGGCCCAATTCGGGTCGATCAGGATGCCGTGCTCGGGGGTTTGGAGGAGGAAAGACGCATGACCGACCCATGTGAGACAGATCTGCCCGAGCGCGAGGGAAGGAAAGGAGGGGCGTTCGCGGTCCCCGTGCCGCCGCTGGAACATCGATGGGATCACCACCTCTGAGAGGAAATTGCGCTCCGTCCACCCCCTGCCGAATTGCATGCCGACGTGGTTCGCCGGTTTGGAACGGCGCGTTTTTGGCGGCGTCTTCATCCTTCCTTGGCGATCCACTTCCAGACGCCCGGCTCGACCTCGACTTCAATGAACTCGCCCTTGAAGGCACGGTTGCGCCAGAGTTCGGCCTGCTCCTTTTGGATGGCGGGCAGGGACGTTTTGCGCGCTTCGGCGATATCGTTCATCTGGGCGAGACGGTCGGCATTTTCCGCCTCGACCGTCTCGCGCACATACACGCCGTATTCCCCCTGCGGAAGATCCCGGATGCTGACAAACCCCTCGCGGTTTTCGCCGACAATGCGCTCGTTTTTGAATGTCTGGATGTCGGCCATGCGGTTCCTGCGGCGCGAGGCGGGATCCTCGGCGGGGGCGGCTGCTTGCGGGGCCGGGGAGCCCGCGGGTTTGGCGCTTGTGTGTTGATAGACGTCGAGGCGCATGGCGATGTCCACCTTGATGGGATCTTCGGTGGCCAGATTGACACGCGGGGCCTTGCACGCGGCAAGGGCGGGGAGGACGGCGGCGAGGAGGACGGCGCGGATCTTCACGGGGAGGAGTCGGGGCGGTTTTTCCACCGGCCGGAAGGGGAATCGTCGGAATGGAGCACAATGTGCAGGTTGCGTGATCCTTCCGGGCCTTGCAACAAGAGATCGAAGACCCCCTGCGAGTCCACAAACCAGAAACCGCCCTCGAGGGATGTGTGGCGGAAGTCGCGCAGGGTCTCGAGGGCAATGCGGGTGGCGTCCTGCTTGAAGGCGGGCCATGCACCGGGGATGCGCCCAAGCAGCTCGTCGAGTTTGCGGATGGTGACTTCGCCCGGAGCCGTGGCGCGCAGGTCCCCTTTGACCCGCAGGATGTGCCGCCGCTGCGCATCCACCTGCACGCTGAAATCCGCCGGACCGGTCATGCGCAAATTGCCGGGGGAAAAGACATCGGTGAACTGCCGCAGGCTGATCCCCTTGCCCGCGACCCACCCGACCCATGGCGAGTCGCCGCTGAAGAAAAAGCTGAAGCCTCCCGAGACATAGCCCCCGCAGGCGCTTCCCCCGAAGAGGCCGTTGATGCCCTGCCTGTCGAAGGTGACCGAAACCCATGCGTCGTCGGCGAGATATTGCCTCCACCGGACGCTGTCGAGGTAGAGGGTTCCCACAAGGTTGTCCTTGTTTTGATCCGGCGGGTAGGCGAAGCGGAGTTCGCCGGCGCGGCTTTCGACCTCGAGCTGGTAGGCGTCGAAGGCGTATTTCTGGGCGGGGATTTCCATGGCGCCGCTGGCATGCAGTGAGGCCAGGTCACGCAGGGAGACATCCCGGGCCGAAGTGCGGAATGTGAGAGGAAGCCCGAAGGACGACCGCCCGCCGCTGCCCACCACCAGCCTGCCGTCCACCAGCGTGAACCGCCGCACTATCCACCCGGGGACGCCGCCCTCTCCTCCACCATCCTGTCCGCCAAATCGCGCCGCCGCATCTTCCATGAACCAAAACAAGTCCCTCCCGATATGGATGGTCGGACCGGTGGCAAGCATCGAGGCAATCTCCCCGCGCAGGAGGCCCGCAATGGTGAATTCGATGCCGAGCGCGCGGATCGAGAGGACCCGGGCGAGGGGATCAAGGGGAGAGACGATATCGATGTCGGCCAGCTCGATGAATTGGGTTTCGTTGCCGAGGGCCGAGGCGGCCTTGGAGAGGGGGATGTTCGTAAACGAGGTGTTGAGAGCGAAGCGGATGCCGGAGGCTGCCTCCTGCTCGATATGCACGCGGAGGCGCTCCACGTCCAGGCGTCCGATCACCAGCGGATCGGCGGCGTCCCCGCCCGCAGAGCCTGCACCGGGTTCGCCAATGACCCCGTAAAGAGCCTGTCCGACAAGCAAATCCCCGCCCTGCAGGGAAACCGCGCCCACACGCCGCGCAGACCGCAGGGCCACCGGAGAAAACGAAAACCGCGCCATGTCCACCGTCAGAAATTCCTGTCCGTCGCCAAGGGCGCGCCCCTCCCAAAGCACAACCTCGTGCTCGCGGTCCGCCGCGGTCGAGAAGTCGGTCCAATCCAGCGCAAATTTGGCGGACGCCGTCAAACGCTCCGGTCCCAGCCCGGCAACCACCACCTCGCCAAAATCGCAAACAAGCCGGCCGACCGTCCAA
>CAZGNH010000039.1:0-3652 GCA_964527025.1 uncultured Chthoniobacterales bacterium
GTGGTCCTGGGTGAGGTTGGTGAAGACGGCGGCATCGAAGGCGATGCCGGCGGTGCGCCTCTGCCGCAGGGCGTGGCTCGAGACCTCCATGGCAGCGGCCTTGCAGCCGGCGTCACGCATGGCGGCAAGCAGCTCCTGCAGGTCGGGGGATTCGGGGGTCGTCCGCGGCGCCTCGATCTCGCGCTCACCGATCACGTATTTGACCGTTCCGAGCAGGCCGCACCGCCGGTGGACGGCATCCAGGATGTGTTTGCACAGAAAGGCGGTGGTGGTTTTCCCGTTGGTGCCCGTGATGCCGACAAGGCGCAGGGATTGCGACGGATGGCCGTGGAAGGCGGCGGCCATGCGCGCCATGGCCTCGCGCGCATCGTGCACAACCACGACGGGCAGGGGGGCACCCGGCACGGGTTCCTGCGCGATGGCCGCAACCGCCCCGCGCGCGGCCGCCTCCCCGAGATACATCCGCCCGTCCCGCCGCGCCCCGGGAAGGGCAAAAAAGACGTCCCCCTGCCGCAGACGCCGCGAGTCGTAGCAAAGCCCCGAAACCGCAAGAGTCCCCGGAACCGGGGACTCGGTGGTTTCGACGCCCTGCAGCAGGGATTCCAGCGAAGCGGTCACCTCGGAGCCTCCCGCCGGGTCGGAGCCGGCCCGGTGCCGAGAGCCAGTGGCAGAACGGCCTCGGCGCGGCGGGTCGGAACGAGGTTCAAATATCTGGCGGCACGCTCTCCGATCCTTGCAAAAACCGGGGCGGCGACAAGCCCCCCATAGTTGGCTCCCTTGGTAATGGTGGCATCGTCGATGAGGACAAGACACACAAAGGCCGGATCTTCCGCCGGCATGTACCCGAGAAATGACACAACATACTTCCCCGCGGCATACCCGCCATCGGGATCAAGACGCTGCGCCGTGCCCGTCTTGCCCGCAACCTGAAATCCCGGCACATCGGCCAGGCGCGCCGTGCCCCCGGCAGCGGTCACTCCACACAGCGCATCACCCACAAAGCGCGCAACCTCCCCGGAAATCACCCGGCGCACCACCTCGGGCCGCGTCCGGAAAACCTCGTTGCCGTCGGGATCTCTGACGGCCCGCACGATTTGCGGGCGCATCAAATGGCCCCCGTTGGCAATGACCCCCATGGCCATGGCAAGCTGGAGGGGCGTGACGGCAATGGCGTGTCCCATGGGCATGCGCGTGATCGTGAGTTTGTCCCACCGTGACGGAGGGGGCAGCAGGCCGGGCACCTCCCCGGGAAGATCCACCCCCGTCTTCTCGCCGAACCCGAAACGCCGCACGTATTCGTAATAGCGGTCCGGCCCGAGCATCAACCCCATCTTGGCCGAACCGATGTTCGACGACTTGACCAAAATGTCCCGGACACCCATCCGCCCGTAGGCGTGGACATCGCGCAGCGTCCGCCCCGCATAAGAAAACCGCCCGTTCTCGCAGTAGATGAGGGTCTTGTCATCGACAACGCGTTCGCTGAGCGCCGCCGAGGCGACGACGATTTTGAATGTCGATCCGGGCTCGATCACCCCCATGGTTGCCGGGTTGGTCCAATGGGAGTTCGAGCCGGGAAAGTTCGGATCGAAGTGCGGGCGCGCGGCCATCGCCAGAATCTCCCCGGTCTTCGGATCCACCATCACACCAACCGCCATCGCCGGACGCAAATCCTCCCAGGCGCTGCCAATCTCGTCCTCGAGGATCGCCTGAAGCCCCATGTCAACCGTCAGCTCGACGGTCAGCCCGTGCCGCGGCCCCTGCTCGACACCGCGGTAAACAACGATTTCATTGCCCTTGCGGTCCTTCTCGGTGTGGCGGAAACCGTCCACCCCGCAGAGATACCTTTCCATTGAACGCTCGATGCCGTCGGCCCCGAATGGCGGGTCGTCGGGATCGGGGCGGTCTTTGAGGTGGCCGAGCACATGGCAGAGCATCGAACCGTTCGCATACATGCGCCGGGTTTCCTCACGGAAGTAGAGGCCGCGCAGCGCGTGCTCTTCCATCGCGCGCCGCAGGGCGATGGCCTTCTCTTCAGCCAGCCCGCGCACAAGGACTTTGTATTTGGTGTCCGTGCGGAAGAGGGCTTCGAGTTCCGCGGCATCCATTTCGAGGTGGGGCGCGGCCAAACCGGCCAGGTCCCGCGGGTTTCCCACGTGCGAGGTGTCGAGGACGACCTTGCGGACGGGGATATTGGCCGCGAGGATTTCGCCGTGGCGGTCGGTGATGCAGCCGCGCCGTGCGCGGATGGCGTGTTTGGTCGAGTGTTTTTCGGCGGCGAGGCCGGTATATTCGCGGTGTTTGAAAACCTGGAGGTGGATGAGGCGCGCCGAGAATCCGGTGAAGACAAGGGCGGCGGCGCAGCAGGCGAAGATGGCGCGGTTTCTGGTGCGGCGGTTCACGGCACATACCTCTCGTTCGAGGCGGTCCGGAGGATGGCTTCCGCGGATCCGGTGTGGGGGACGGCAAGGCGGGCGATGCAATTGTCCTGAATGGGACGCAGGTCGATGACGCCCTGCTGGAGCTTGCGCTGGAGCTCGGCCCGTGAAGAGAGGGCGGTGATGCGGGCGAGGAGCACCTCGTTGACAACCCGCTCCTCGGCAATCTGCCGCTCGATGACGCGGGTCGCCGCGCCAATCTGGTGCTGCTGGTTTTTCACATAGACAAAAAGCAGTCCGTATCCCGCCAGGGCCACAGAGACGAGGATCCACCGGAAGAGCGGTGCGATGTGAATGGGGTTTGGGTGCCGGTGGCGCGAGGGTGTGGCTTTCATGGGATGGTTCAGATTTTTTCGGCCACGCGGAGCTTGGCGCTGCGGGCTCTCGGGTTGGTGTTGGTTTCGGAGGCCGAGGCGTCAATGGGCCGGGGCGTCAAAAGGCGAAAGATGCGCGCGGGGTTTCTGCGGGGCTCGGGCCACTCGGGGCGGTCGATCCATTCGGCACTGCGGTCGCGGAAGAAGTGTTTGACGGCGCGGTCTTCTCCCGAGTGGAACGTGATGACGGCGAATCTCCCCCCGGACGCGAGGCGCGAGGCGATCACCCCGAGGCCGCGGGCCAGTGATCCGGGCTCGTCGTTGACCGCCATGCGCAGGGCCTGGAAGACCTTGGTGGCCGGATGGCGCGGGCCGGTCCGCGGCACCACGCGCTCGACAAGGGCCACCAGTTCGGCCGTGGTGCGCAGGGGAGCCGCCCGGCGCGCCTCGACAATGCGCGCTGCAACAACCCGCGCACGTGACTCCCCGCCCAATTCATAAAAAATCCGCGCCAGTTCCTCCTCCTCCGCCGTGTTCACCAACACGTCGGCACTCATCGAACCGCGGCGGTCCATCCGCATGTCCAACGGGCCCTCGCGCAGAAACGAAAACCCCCTCCCCCCATCGTTCAACTGGTGCGAGGAAACCCCGAGGTCCAGAATCGCCCCGTCCAAAAGTCCCACCCCCAGATCGTCAAGCACCCGGTCCGCCTCCGCAAAATTCGCCCGCACAAGGCGCAGGCGCGGATGCTCCCCCAGCGTCCTCCCAATATACCCGACCGCCTCGTCATCCTGATCCATGGCCACAACCTCCGCTCCCGCCTCGATCAACAGCCGTGTGTGCCCGCCACCGCCCGCCGTCCCGTCCAAATACACCCCTCCCGCACGCGGCACCAGAAAGGCC
>CAZGNH010000040.1:0-1625 GCA_964527025.1 uncultured Chthoniobacterales bacterium
TTTTGACAGTGCCGGCTGGGAAAACCCCGCGGAGAGTTTCGTCCTTGCAGAAGCCATCGCCGACACGAGCGGCACGGTCCTCGGCGACCTCAACTGGGCCCGGATCCTCGGGTGCCGGTTTGCCATCGCCGCCCTCTTCGACCATGCGGCCGCCCTCGAGGCCCTGCCCGCCATCGATCACGTCACCATCGCGCACGGACCGGGTTTCCGCACGGCGGGCATTCTGCTCCTCGGGTGGCTGGCCGCGCGCGCCGGCTGGACCCTGCGCACGGGAACCGGCTCGCTTGTTTCACGCGACGGACGGACCATCGCCTTCCGCCTCGAGGCGGCGGACGGCCCTCCCATTTCCCGCTGCGCCTTCCGCCGCGGAGAGGCCACCTTCGAGCTGACCCGCAGAAACGCCGATCCCTACTATTCAGTTGGCGGCACGGGCGAACTCCCGCGCATCCTCCCCGCCGGCCCCGAATCCCTCCCGGACCTCCTCCTCAGCGAACTCGCCCGCGGCGGACGCCACGGCCACTACCGCCAAGCCATCGCCGCCATCCGCCCACTCCTCTGAATTTTCGGCGGGTTCCCAAAAATCATCCATGGCCACGATTCAGATTTCCATCCGCAAACTGTGAGCTCGTCCCTGCCTTGTGTCCAGTCAGTGTTCCAACTGTGTGAGAGTTCCAGGACCTCCGAGTCTTGACAAACCGTGTCCCGCGTGTCACACTTTTATCCATGGTCACAATTCAGATTCCCATCCGCGAACTGCACGCCCGCACGGGACACTTTGTGCGCAAGGCTGCCGGAATGAACGTCATCATCACCGACAACGGCAAGCCCATCGCGCAACTCCAACCGCTCGGGGCTGAGGGAGACGGCAAACCCAAGCGCCCGAAATGGAAAGATCGTGTCCTCCTGCCGGGATATGCGGCGATCATGAACACGCCGGTTCCCGGTGATTCGACAGCCTATATTTCCGAAGATCGCGATCGGGGGAGCGACTGGTGAAATGATCTACTGCGATTCGGCCTATTTGCTGAAGTTCTACATCCCGGAGCCGGGGTCGGCGGAGGTCCGGGCACTTCTCGAAAACCAAGATGCAGCCTCCTGCTGTCACGCACAGGTTGAAGTGGTGTCGGCAATTCACCGGAAATGGCGCGAAGGGCTGATCAACGAAGCAACCTCCCGCACGACAATCGAGCAATTCAGGAGCGACTGCACGACGGGATGCTGGACTTGGCATGCGATAGACGAACATCTCCTCTCGGCCGCTCAGGCCGCCTATCAACACATGTCGTCCACCGTCTTCCTCCGCGCCTCCGACGCCCTCCACCTCACCTGCGCCAAGGAACACGGCTTCCGCGAAATCTACTCCAACGACACCCGCCTCCTCGCCGCCGCAAAGCATTTCAAAATCAAGGGACGCAACATCATCAAGTAATACCACCTCTTCTCGATAACTGGACTTTTGGCTTGTTCTTTCGGCGCAGGGCTTCGGATGTTGACTCGCTCGCTCCCGCTCGTCTCGCCCTTCGGGTCCCGCTTCGCGGGATCTCCCCCGCACGCTCCCGCGTGCCGGTGGTGTCATCCCTCACGTTACCGCTTGGGTAGCGCTCGGTCTTCCGCCTCGCCCTGCA
>CAZGNH010000041.1:0-4323 GCA_964527025.1 uncultured Chthoniobacterales bacterium
GGGCGACGTCACGGTTGACGGGGTCACCACCGTCCGGAAATTCATCCTTTCGGCCGATGGGGCCGGGGGCCCGGCCGACGGCAACATTTTGGTGACGGGAACGATCAACGCGTCCGGAACAACCGGCGGGGAAATTTCGCTTTCGGCGCGGGGCGATCTTGTAATTGCACCGTCGGCCACCTTGTCTGTCGCGGGGCGGGAATTCGGCAGTTCCGGAAGGGGGGGGCAAATCCACCTCGAGGCCGGGGCGGCGGTGGGAGGTGTCGCCAATCCTTTGGCGGTTCTTGATTTGCAGGCAGGGTCGGTCATTGACCTTTCGGTGGCCGATTATGTGGCCGGGGGGGTTGGGGACGTGGGAAGCAGTGCGTTTTTCGGGCAGTTCGAGGGGACACTCCACTTGCGGGCCCCGCGGACGGCGGCAGACCTCCAGATTGCCTCCCTTGGCAGCACGCTTGTGGGCGGCTCCGCTGTCCTTGCAGAGGCCGTCCGCATCTACAACCAGCCCTCGGGCCTGCTCAACAATGCCCTCAGGGACTCGATCCACACAGACTCCGCCGCCTTCATCACGGCAAACGAGGCCGCAATCCGGGCGCGCCTTCTGGGTTCGGCGTCCGACGCACTTGCCCTCGCCCCCACCCTCCTGGTCGCACCTGGGGTCGAAATCATCAACCCCGCCGGAGATCTTGTTCTGGGAACCGCTTCGACAGGCCTGCAAAGCGAGGATTGGAATCTTTCGGCGTGGCGCTACGGAGCTTCGGGCGTGCCCGGCGTGCTTACCCTGCGCGCCACGGGGGATCTTGTTTTCAACAACACGCTCAGCGACGGATTCAATCCCGTCGCGTCAAACGCCACCAACGGCTGGTCCACCATGTGGTTGGCGACCCTTCAGGCCATCAACCCGGCGCTTCCCCTCACCACCCAGTCGTGGTCCTACCGGATCACGGCCGGCGCCGATCTCTCGGCGGCGGATTTCCGTTCGGTGCTCGAAACGTCCGCCCTCGCTCCCGGCAAGGGGTCGGTGCTTGTTGGCGAATTCTATCCGGCCATCCCCAATCCCGCATCCAATGCCACCGGCCTGTCCGGTCTGACCTCGAACACCATCGGTATCGCCTCGAACCGCACACGCTTCGAAGTGATCCGCACAGGCACGGGCAGCATCTCGATTGCCGCCGGGCGCGACGTGCAATTGCGCAATTCGTTTGCGGCGATTTACACGGCGGGTGTCGCCGTGCCGACACCCACAAGTGTCTTCCAAGCCAACGATTTTGTTGTGCCCATCGTGAACCGTTCCACCACCGTACATCCTTCGCAGGGTATTCTCGGTGAGCCCCAGCAACGCTATTCGGCCGTGTGGAGTCTTGCCGGGGGAGGCATCGAAATCGCAGCGCGGGGCTCCATCCGCCGGACCACCCGCCTCTCCGACGGCGTGACCATCGTGGATGACACCTCCCGGCAGATGCCGGGCAATTGGCTCTATCGGCGCGGCTACGTGGATCCCTCGACGGGACTTTTTTCCACCACCGGCGGCGTGGATGGTGCCACGTCGATCCAGAACATCAACGACCCGACTCCTTCGACCACCTGGTGGATTGATTTTTCGAATTTCTTCCAAGGGGTTGGCACTCTTGGGGGGGGCGATCTTTCGCTTATTGCGGGATCCGACATCATCAACGTGGATGCGGTGGCGCCAACCAACGCGCGCATGGCGGGCCGGGATCCGGCCACCGGGCTGAACATCGCCCCCAATGCCGCCAACCTGCTCGAACTGGGCGGCGGGGACCTCATTGTAAAAGCGGGCCGCGACATCAGCGGGGGCATCTACCTGGTCGAGCGGGGCGAAGGAGAACTCTTTGCAGGACGTGACATCACAACCAACGCCGCCCGCTCGCCGTCTCTTTATCTTCTCGGAACCAGCGGCGAACCAGCCTCGGTCATCGAAAGCAGCAGTCCGGCTGTCTTCGACCAACGGACATGGCTTCCCACGACCCTTTTTGCGGGCAAGGCCTCCTTCGATGTGAGGGCGCGCGGCGACGTCCTCCTCGGCCCGGTGGTGAACCCTTTCCTGCTGCCCCAAGGGCTCAACAACAAATTCTGGTACAAGACGTATTTCCAGACTTACTCGCCTTCGGCATCAGTCGAGGTGGTCTCGCTTGGCGGGAGTGTGACGCACCGGTTGGTGGCGTCTCCGCCGGGGGGAGGCATCGAGCCGATTCTTGGGTTGTGGCTGCGCACGCAGAACCTCTATGCGGGAACGGCCAACGCCTTGAATGCGTCAAATTTTCAGCCATGGATCCGTTTGGCCGAAACCGATGTCTCGATGTTTGCGACGGCACTTTCCGTTGCGCCCCCGACTTTGCGCAGCACGGCCTTCGGCGGAGATATAAATATTGCCGGACGGATGAACCTGTTTCCCTCGCCGACCGGCACCCTCGAAATGGCGGCAACCGGGGCGGTGGTGGGTCTTCAGCCGGTTGGGCGCGCCATTGTAAACACACGCGCGGTGACGGTGTGGACGTCCGCATCGGTGAACCTCTCCGATGCATCGCCAGGGTCACTGGCCGGTGTGGCTTCACCGTCCGCCTATTCGGCCCTCTCGACGGTTGGGCGCAATCTGCAGGCATCGCGCCAGACACGCGCCAGTGCGCTGACCGGCTTTGACGCCTCCTTTGCGGAGACGGGATCGTTCAGCGGGGTGGCGCGGTCGGTGCAGGTGCAGAGGGCACTTCACGACGGCAAAATCCTCCACCGGAACGATCCCGAGCCACTGCGGCTTTATTCGCTCTCGGGCGATATCACGGGTTTGACCCTTTACTCGCCCAAGTTTTCACAGATCCTGGCCGGGCGCGACATCACGGACGTGGCCTTTTATCTCCAAAATACCGGGGACGAGGACGTGAGCATCGTCGCGGCCGGGCGCGACATTGTCCCCAACAACGCCAACGCGCCCCTGCGCACCCTCGCCAACAACCTTTCGGTCGGCAATTTTGTCGGGGATCCGGCTTTGCCCGCAATCGCAGGCGGCCCAAGCAATGCCCTGCCGGGCGACATCCAATTGGGAGGTCCCGGTTACCTCGAAGTCCTGGCCCGGCGTAATCTCGATCTTGGAACCGGCGCAAACCTGCGTGACGGTCGCGGGGTGGGAATCACGACAATCGGCAATTCCCGCAATCCATTCCTGCCCTTCACCGGTGCGGGCCTTGTTGTTTTGGCCGGGGTTGGCGGCAGCGATTCTGGTCCCGCTCTCGGCTTGATGGGAAGCACGCTCAATCTCGAAAGCTTCATGGACAGTGCCGGCGGCGCGGGCTCGGTGAATCCCGAAGTTGCCGCAATCGAGGCGCTGGACGCATTCTTTGCCGTTCTCAAGCAGGCGGGCCGTGACTATGCCGAGACGGGGAGCTACGAGGCCGGCTATGCGGCGATTGCCGAGGTCTTTGGTGAGGCGGAGAGCGAAGGGGAAATCTTCACCCGCGCCCGCGATATCCGCACCCTCAGCGGCGGCGGAATCCGCATCGCCGCACCCGGCGGCGGAATCACCATGGCCTCGAGTATTTTTGGCAATCCGCTCCCCCCTCCCGGCATCGTCACTGAATACGGTGGCGACATTTCGACGTTCACCCATGGCAGCGTGGACATCGGGCGGGCCCGGATTTTCACCCTGCGCGGAGGAGATATCACCATGTGGTCCTCGACGGGGGATATTGCCGCGGGAACATCGCCGAAGACCGTCGTGACGGCTCCGCCCACGCGCGTGCTGATTGATTCCACCAGCGCGGATGTGCAAACCGACCTTGGCGGTCTGGCAACCGGTGGCGGTATTGGAACCCTCAAGCTGCGGGAGGATGACGAGGAAAGCGATGTGACGCTGATTGCGCCGCAGGGCACGGTGGATGCGGGGGATGCCGGCATTCGCGCAACTGGAAATATTGCCATTGCAGCCGTGGCGGTGGTCAACGCCGACAATATCGCCGCCGGCGGCACTTCACCCGGCGTGCCAACCGCCCCCGCTGTCACGGCCCCCAATATCGGCGGCCTCAGCTCGGGCGCATCGAGCACCGCCGCCACCTCGAACGCCGCAAGCGAAGTCGCCCAGCAGGCCCGCCCCACCCCCACCCCGCAGGAAGAATCCCCCTCGATCATCGAAGTCCAAGTCCTCGGCTACGGCGGCGAGGATGAGGAGGAAAAAGAGGAAAACTGAAAATTGGCTGGTAATCGTAATCCAGCCCGACCCGGAGCCCGAAAAAACCAAATTTCGGTGCGATTGAAGATTCCGCCTGAAGGCGGCACTCCAAACGAAAACCCCCGCGTGCCTCCCGACGGACCGTG
>CAZGNH010000042.1:0-1812 GCA_964527025.1 uncultured Chthoniobacterales bacterium
AAGCTCTCCTGTCCCGACCGCCGCGGCCTCGTGCATGAAATCACCGGCTTCCTCGCCCGCGCGGGGGTCAACATCCTTGAAATGTCCCAGTTCACCGACCTGTCGGCCAACTGGTTTTTCATGCGCACCGAATTGGACGCCTGTGGTGGGTCGCTTGAGGGCCTTTCGGCGGGATTCGAGGGGGTCGGGCAGGAACTTGGCGCGCAGTGGACGCTGCGCCCCGCCGGATACCGCACGCCGTGCGCCATCCTTGTGAGTCGCGAGGCCCACTGCCTCTACGACCTTCTCGCCCGCGTGGGATCCGGGGAAATCCCCCTCGATGTGCGGGCCGTCCTGTCGAACCACGAGTCCCTCCGCGCCGTCGCCGAGCGTGCCGGGTGTGCCTTCGAGCACCTGCCAATACGCAAAGAAAGCCGGGACGCCGATTTTGCGCGCTACGCGGAGGCGCTCGAGAGGTGCGGAGCCGGGCTCGTCGTGCTGGCGCGTTTCATGCAGATCCTGCCGCCGGATCTTTGCGCCCGCCACGCAGGCCGCATCATCAACATCCACCACTCGTTCCTGCCGGCCTTCGCCGGGGCGCAGCCCTACCGGCAGGCCTTCGAACGCGGGGTCAAAATCATCGGCGCCACGGCCCACTACGTGACCGCCGAGCTGGATGCCGGACCGATCATCGATCAGGAGGTCAGCCGCGTCGAACACTTCCACACGCCGGCCGACCTGCAACGCCTCGGACGCGACTGCGAGTGCCTTGCCCTTTCCCGCGCCGTCCGCTACCACTGCCACGACCGCATCCTCCTCCACGGAAGCAAGACCATCGTTTTCCGCGATTGAGGAGGCGGGCGCTATGGAAGGCGCGTGGAACCCATCAGGTGGCGGTCGCACTCGCGTGCGGCACCGCGCCCCTCGTTGATCGCCCAGACGATGAGCGACTGGCCGCGGCGCATGTCTCCGGCGGCGAAGACGCCGGGCACGTTGGTCGCATAGACCTCGTGATCGGCTTTCACGTTGCTGCGCGGGTCGGTTTCGAGGGCGAACTGGCGGATGATGTCCTGTTCCGGGCCGAGGAATCCGAGGGCGAGCAGGGCGAGTTGGCATGGGATGGTGCGGGTGGTGCCCGCGACCTCGGCAGGCACAAAGCGCCCCTGGTCGTCCTTGCCCCATGTGATATCACAAACCTCGATTCCGGCGAGGCACCCCCCGGCATCCTTCAGGAACCGCTTGGTCTGCACGAGATAGGAGCGGGGATCCTGCCCCTGCACGGCGGCCGCCTCCTCCTGCCCGTAATCCATTTTGTAAACTTTTGGCCCTTCGGGCCACGGGTTGTTCGGCGCACGCGCATCGGGCGGACGCGGGAGGATTTCCAGTTGGATGACGCCCGTGCACCCATGGCGCAAGCTGGTGCCGACGCAGTCGGTGCCCGTGTCGCCACCGCCGATCACAACGACCTGTTTGTCTTTGGCGTTGAGGGGCGGAAGGGAGCCGTCAAACCCGTGGTTGAGCTGGTGTTGGGTGTTGGCGGTGAGGAATTCCATGGCGAAGTGGACTCCCGTCGCGTCGCGTCCCTCGATGGGCAGGTCGCGCGGTTGTGTCGCCCCGCAGCAGAGCACAACGGCGTCAAACTCCCGGCGCAGGCGCTCCGGAGTCCACTCTTCGTCGCTCCCGATGCACACATCCGTCAAAAACAGAATTCCCTCTTCACGCATCAGGGCAATCCGGCGGTCCACCACCTCCCGCTTGTCGAGCTTCATGTTCGGGATGCCATACATGAGGAGCCCTCCGATCCGGTCTGCGCGCTCGAACACAGTCACATGA
>CAZGNH010000043.1:0-2592 GCA_964527025.1 uncultured Chthoniobacterales bacterium
GGTCCCGGCTCTCCCTCTTCTGCCGCCAATCCTCCCACTGGCAATCACTGGAAGCTTCGATCCTCGAAAGCATCGGGCACACAAACACCCGTCCCCCGGCAGACGCGCCGGTTCGCTGACACCGGCCACCCTTCCCGCGGTTGTCAGGAGGGCCCGTCTTGCGGGCTCCAGATGATATCCGGGGTGTCGGCGAGCTGGTTTTCAAGCCGGGCGAGCATGAAGAGGGCATCGGCAAGGCGGTTGAGGAACGCAATGGCCTGCGGGTTGACGGGTTCCTTCTCGGCGAGGGCGGCGGCGGTGCGTTCGGCGCGGCGGCAGACAGCCCGGGCGAGATGGATGTGGGATGCGGCGGGGGAGCCCCCGGGCAGGATGAAGGCGCGCAGGGGGGGCAGGCGGGCGCCAAGGGTGTCGATGGTGCGTTCGATCGAGGCGGTGTCCGAGGCGGTGGTGCGCGCAATGGGTTTGGTGTCGGAGGCGGTGGCGAAGTCCGATCCGAGTATGAAGAGGCGGTCCTGGAGGGCACGGAGGATGCCGGCCGTTTCCTCGTGGGCACCGAGGGCGATGGCGGCGCCGAGGTGGCAGTTGAGTTCATCGAGCGTCCCGCAAACGGCGATGCGCGCATGGAATTTCGGCACGCGCTCGCCGGAATAAAGACTCGTCATGCCTTCATCGCCGGTTCGTGTGTAGATGCGCGGAGCGTCCATCCTAACTCCCGCGTACGAGCAAAGCGCAGGCGGACGGGTCTGGCACGGCTTGGGTGGGATGAGTCACAAACAAATCAGACCAAGTCGCACGCATCGGGCGGCATCCAGTGGGCATCCTTGCCATCCCACTTCACATTGCAACCGATCGGGTTGGTTTTCGGCACGCTGACGGGCTTGCCGGCAAGGAGTTCTTCAAGGGCGTTTTCGAGGTCGTTGACCGTGACCCGCGAGGCGTCGCGCGGGCTGTCGACGGACCTGCCGGTGTAAACGAGGCGCCGGTTGCGGTCGAAGACAAAGAAGTGCGGTGTGCGCAGGGCGCCGTAGGCGCGGGCAACGTCCTGCGACTTGTCGTGCAGGTAAACCCACGGAAAGCGGTGCTCCTTCATGCGCCGGACCATCCCGTCGAAGGAATCCTCCGGATAGGTGTTTTCGCTGTTGGAATTGATGGCGACGAAGGTGACGCCGCGCGGACCGAATTTTTCGGCGGTCGCGCGCGTGCTTTCGTCCGACCCGGTCACGTAGGGGCAGTGATTGCACGTGAAGAAGACGACGAGAATGGGGACCTCGACAAATTCATCGAGGCTGCGGGTGGAACCGTCGGTTGCGGGAAGCCGGAAGTCGGGGGCGGGCCGGCCGAGGTCAATCGTAAAGCTCATGGGGCAGAACATTGGATGCAGGGCCGGCCTTTTGCAAGTCCGCAGACCATGGCCGGCTGTGAGCCCTCCCCTCAGCGCAGGTACTTCGTGCTGCCACGCGGGGCGAAACGCCCGACATTGGCCTCCGGAGCACGGGGGTCAATCGTGGATTCCTCCACCGGCAAAAACCCGGCGCTGCCGGTGGCAAAGAAAACCATGGCTTTTCCGTGGTGGCGGAAGTGGATGCATGGCTGGACGCCGGTTGCTCCACTGTCAAAACCGTAAAATTCCTCGATCATGGGGTTGGATGCACTGGCAGGCGATTGGAAGGTATTGACTTGGGCCGAGGTCGCAAAGATGACCGTCTCCTCGGGTTTCTCCAACTCGAAAAACCGGATGGGAGCTCCGCCCATCCCCCCGCCTCCGAGGTGGGTGTTGTAGCCGACGCCGATGTAGCCGAACCGGTATTTGGGTTTGAAGGGTTTCCCGGTTGCGGCAAAGCTCGGATCCGGACGCATGCCGCCCGGGATGTATCCACCCAGCGGCCCGCCCTCGGGATCGAATGTCCTCTTTCCTTCACCCAGGGCCTGACTGGCGGCCGGCTCGAATCCGAACCACCATGCCGTGCCCCGCTGCTCCGGGGGGTTGATGTTCTGGCGGTAGCGCCAGAACGTGTAATTGTTGTCACCCAGATACGCCATTGCTCCGGCTCCGAGCTGACGAATGTTGTTGGCAGAGACGGCGAGGGAGGAGGAGAGCATGGTGCGTTGGGCCGCCGGTATTGCAAGTGCGGCCAAAATGGACAGAATCGCCACCACGACAAGCAACTCAATGAGAGTAAATCCCCGCGGCCGCCCGAAGTCCCCATCCAGGCAAACCCGGAGGCATCCAGAAAAGGCCCGCTCCCTCCGGGCTGCCTTCGAGCCCGGATGACGTGTTATGTTGGTCAATCCCGGCAATGGCGTCTCAAAAGGAAAAAGGCCGAACGCGTATTCACGCCCTCTTTCGCAAAAACAGAAAGGCAAGCGCCCCAAGGCCTGTCAACAGCAGGGAAGACGGCTCGGGAATGGCTGCCTGGACACCGGCAGTCGGCGGGTTGGATGCAAAGTCCGGATCGCTGATGCTGAAGGCCGCCCACGCACCGTCAACCAATACAACCGACGAGCCGACCCAACTGGCAGTCCATGTTGTCGGCAGGGCAAAACTCGATTGAAGGGCAAAATTGTCGGTTCCGGAATGGTACAATTCCCAAA
>CAZGNH010000044.1:0-4120 GCA_964527025.1 uncultured Chthoniobacterales bacterium
GTTCCATGCCATGTGCCATGCGGCCATGTCCCAGTAGAGGAGCGAGCGGGGCTGCAGGGCGGTGACCGTGTCGAAGAGGGCGGCCATGCGCCCCCACTCGGTGTTTTCCCATGCGGTGTGGGCCTCGATCCAGAGGAGCGCCGCCAAGGGGGAGCGGAATCCGCTCAGCGCCGCCAGAAACCCCGTCTGCCCGACGCGCTCCCGCAAATCGAGATCGAGCACGGTCTGCCGCAGGAGCGCGTCGCGCTGCTGCCGGTCAAGGGCCGTCTCGACCGGCAAGCGCACCGCCCCGAACACCAGCAGGGCAAGGCAGGCCACCCACGCCCGGGGGCTCCTCATAGCTCCCGCCCCGCAAACACAAAGGCCGCAAGGGTCGAATAGACCGCCACATAGAGGACACCCAGCGCAAAGGTCTTCAAAAACAGGGACACCGGAATGGCGACACCGGCGATCACATCGTCGGCAAGGTTGAAGGCCTGCAGATCGGGAAACAGGAGGGCCACAACCGCCAGAAGAAGGGTCTGCCACCATTCGCCGCCTCCCACCCAAGACGCCTGCCAGTATTCCCGCGCCGTCGCCTGCAGATGTCCGATGAAGTAAACTGCGGCGCTCACCATCACCGTGAAAAGCGCCGAGCTGGCGATGGTGGAAATCAGCATGGTCATGGCCGCAAGAAGGGCCGCCTTCACAAAAATGATGGCGATACCGGGGGCGAGGTTTGCGTTGAAGGTCGCATCGGTCACGGCCTTGAGCGCCGCCTGTGCTTCCTCGGAAGAAAGCGCCTCCCGGCCCGCTGCGGCGAATTGGGCGCGGGTGTCGGCAAGCACGGCAGCCTCTCTCAGCCAAAGCACCGCGAAGAAGACACCCGTCATCAGCGCCGTGAACAACAGCAGCAGAGCAAGGATGCCGCCGAGCTTGCCGAAAATGTAGGCAAACCGCGGCACGGGTTTGGCGAGGAGAGTGTAAATCGTGCGGTCCTCGATGTCCTTGGGCAGGAAATTGGCGGTGGCAAGGATGGCCAGCAGGGACGTGAAAACCGACATGGCCCCCAGACACACATCCTTGAGCATCTGGAATTCCTCCTGAAACGACAGGCGCGCCATGAAGATCGAACTGCCAATCGCCGCAAGGGCGAAAATCAGGATGATGTAAAAGACCTTCTGCCGGACAAGGTCGACGAGGGTGTTGCGGGCAATGGTGAAGATACCGGTGATCATCTGCTTCGGTGGGAAGCTTTCCCCGTCGCGGGCCGGGGATCAACCCGAAAAGCCGCCGCGGGCGCGCGCGGCGCCCCGAGCAACGCGGGAAGGTGGACCGTGGCGACGGGACGTGTGCCCGCCCACGGGAAGGCCGCGTCAATCGCGCGCGCGGAACTTTCCTCGGGCATGCCGGAAAGCCTCTCGATCACCGCATGGAGAACGGCTGCATGCAAACGCCCCGCATGCCCGAGGCAGAAATCCATCACACCCGGCGGACGTCCCGCAGGCCCCATGCGCAAACGCATGCCGTCGGGGTAGGGGCTCAGTCCCATTTCCCACCTGTCCGTCTCGCTCAGGAGGCGCAGGGCGCGGTAGTGGACGTTGGGGTCTGTGCGCCGGAAGGTCACTGTTTTCTGGACGGGTGGCCCCACCATGTATTTTGGCCGGTTCCGTCGTAGCGTTCCTCGAAAAGTTTGATGGCGTCTTCGAGAGAGGCATCGGGGGGCGCCCACCGGGCGACATCCGGAAAATCGACGGCCACATTCCTGTTTTTCTCCGCGCTCCGGAAACGGATCGGGCACCAGAAGGACTCGACATTGCGCAGCATCTCCCCGCCAAGCGACCACACACCCGTCATCCAGTCGCAATACCAACACCACAGGAGATCGGATCCCACCAACCCCGCGTAACGGTGCCGCGAAAGATTGATCCACTCGGCATGCCGGTAGGCGGGCAGACGGGCAAGCCGGACAAGAAACGGGTAGAGGACGATTTCCGCAAACCGGATGAGCAGGAAGACGGCGACGGCGGGGGTGGTGACAAGCAGGGCGATTTGGTTGCGCACGGGGCCGAGAAGCCGCGCCTGGGCCTGGGTGAGGGTCCGCCCGCGCCTGCCGCGCACCATCCCGTCCACAAAACAAAACACGTGCAAAAAGACAAATTGCGCGGCGACCGACGCCACCAGCCCCTCCCAACCGAAACAGACCCCGCCCGCAACCCACGGAACCCACAGGAAAAAACTCACAAACACATCGAGAAGGGGCACCTGTGCAACACGCGCCGACACCGCATACGCCAGCCGCGCCACCACAGCCACCAGAACCAACCAGACGAAAACCACAACGAACGCCATGAGGAAAGAAGCAATCATCCACGAGTCTTTACACCACCGGAGCACGGAATGAAAAGCGCCCCTTTTGGGCGTGCGCACCAACCGCCCCCCATGCTAAAAAAATCTCCGTGTTCGAACGCGGTGAAAAAGTCGTCTGTGTGAACGGGGATTTCTCCCCGAGCGTCCGGCGCCTGTACCGCCAGCTTCCCGTCAAGGATCACATTTACACAATTCGCGACGTGGGGATCGGGCGTGTGCGGGTGACAAGTGAAGCGGGTGCCAACGACGTGTCCTACCTCGTGCTCCTCGAGGAGTTGCACAATCCGGACGACCCCTACATGCCCGAAGGACGCGGCGAGGAAATGGGGTTTCGCAGCGACCGCTTCGCCCCCCTTGTGGAAACCTCCCTCGAGGAACACGCCACGGAGTCCATTCCCGCCCAATACGGCTGACGTCTCTGCAGATTCCGATGCGACGGACGCCTCATCGAGGCGTCCCTGCCGGGACATCGATGCTCGCACGCGCGCGAAGCGCCCATTTTGTTGGCAGGGCGGTTTCGATCCGCCTTCGCAAAGCCTTCGGCGAGACAGGCACCCCGCGCCCTGCCGGGAAAACACTGCTGGCGCACACGCAAAGCGCCCCTTGGTTGGCAGGGGGCGGCCCCGCGCGTCCACATCCAATCCCGCGGACGACCGGGAGCCGGTCGTCCCTGCCCTGCGGATTATTCCTCGTCGGAATCCTCTTCGATTTCGTCGGCCTTGCGCGAGAGACGTTGCGAGAGGATGAAGAAGCTGGGCACCCAGAGGCCGATGAAGATACCGAAGCGCTCGCCGTAGGCGCGGTTTTCACGCGAGGCGGTGAACCATGTCACGATCGAGGCGACGATGGACAGAAACCCGAGATAAAGGCAAATGTCCGAGATGAGACGCAGGGTGTCCTTGTTGCAGCAGGTGCAAACAGGCTTGATGTATTTTTCCAGGTCGATCTTTTCCATAGAACTGGTATTTTACCACAGCCATGCCGCGAGTCAAACGCGGATTGGCACACACAAAATATATCTCATCGCATGAAAAAGCCTCTTGTTATCGTCGTCGTCGTGGTGGCCGTCCTGGCCGCCTCGTTTCTGTGGGTTCGTTCGAAGATGGGCACGACGGATTCCGCAATCCTTGTTCCATCCGATGCGGTGGCGTATGCGGCCTTTCCGGATTTGCCGCGGTCGGCGTTCCGGTGGCCCCGGACGACGCTTGCAAAGATCGGGGCCGAGGAGAGCGTGAAAGCATTTCTTGAAAAGCCGATGGCCCATGTGGCCGGGGAGCGCGGGGGCAATGATGCCGCCGATGTTCTGACTTCCCTCAAGCCGGGGCGCATCTTCGGCGCGATCCTCTCCATTGAAGCCGAACAGGTCACCGCACTCGTCGGCTTCCAATTCTGGGGGTCGAAAGCCGGCTTCGACTCCGCCATGGACCGCCTGCGCCAGACCCTTCACGCCGGCAACGTGCCGGAAGCCCTCACCGAATCCCACCATGGGGCGACCATTCGATCGACGCCGCTGGGCGACAAATCCCTTTTCACCGCCTCGCTGGGACAGTGGGGTTTTCTCTCCAACGACCGCACTGCCCTCGTGGCGGCTCTGGACCGGGCCGCGGGTCGCCTTCCGAACGCGTCCCTCGCGGAAAACCCCGACTTCATCGAGGTCCTTGCCCGCCTTCCCAAAGATCCCGACACCCTGGTTTTTCTGCGTCCGGGTCCCATCCTTGACTCCCTGCTGGCGGTCGGAATGCGTCTCGGCGCGGTGCCCGACGAACGCCAG
>CAZGNH010000045.1:0-2298 GCA_964527025.1 uncultured Chthoniobacterales bacterium
GGTCGAGGCCGCAGGCAAGGAAATCGACCGCCACCTCGCGCGTGTTGGCGCGCAGGGCGGACGGGTCGCGGACGGTGGTGAGCGCGTGGAGGTCGGCGATGAAGTAAAACGCCTCGCCCTGCTCCTGCAGCTCGATGGCGGGCTTCATCATGCCGAAGTAATTGCCGAGGTGCAGGGTGCCCGAGGGCTGGATGCCGGAAAGAATGCGCATGGGGACAATGGTATTTCCGCAGGACGGCGTCCCGTCCAACAGATTCTCAATCTGTGGGGGGTTTTTCCAAATCTTTATGAGTATTAACCCGGCAGGTGAAAGCCGTGATCCCCGGAAGCGGTCGCGACAAGCCCTTCGGCCAGCTCAGGGCCTTGAGCTTGTCGAAACGGCGCGACCCTCCATTGGAGGGCTCTGGTTGGACGCTGCGCTCTTGCCTGCGGCAAGCCTGTCTTCCTGCGGTCGGCTGTCAGAGCCGGGGGTGAAGTTGTCACGACGTTTTATGGCCGGGTTAATAGCGGTAGGGTTCCGGGAGGTTGAAGGCATTTTCGATGTGGCGGATTTCTCCTCCAGGGCCGGCGACCACTTCGACGACATCGAAGCGGAAGGCGATGTCGGGCATGTCGAGCATGCGCAGCCATGCGATGGCCGCGCGGACGATGCGCCGGCGCTTGGCGCGGTCCACCGCCGCCGCCGGACGCCCGAATTGCTCGTCCGCCCGCGTTTTGACCTCGACAAAAACCAGCACCTCGCGGTCCCGGCACACGAGGTCGATCTCCCCGATGCGGGGCACGGCAAAGTTCCGGCGCAGGATCCGGAAGCCTTTTGTGCGGAGCAGGGAGCGGGCGGCATCTTCGCCGCGGCGCCCGAGTGCGAGGTGCGGGGCGGGGTCAGAGCCCGAGTGTTCCTTGGGCGACGGGCGCGAAGGTTTTCCGGTGGATGGGCGAGGGGCCATGGATGCGGAGGTTTGCGAGGTGGGCGGCGGTCGCGTAGCCTTTGTGATGGCGGAAGCCGTAGAGCGGGTAGTCGGCGTCGGCGCGCTCCATGATCCGGTCGCGGGTGACCTTGGCGATGATGCTGGCCGCGGCGATCGAGAAGCTGCGGGAGTCGCCGCCGACGAGCGCGGTGTGCGGAACGGGCAGGCCGCGCGCGGGCAGGCCGTCCACAAGTGCATGGCCGACACCGGCCAGCCCGGCGAGAGCGCGCGCCATGGCCGCGTGTGTCGCACCCAAAATGTTCAGGCGGTCGATGTCCTCCGGTCCGACAGCCGCCACGCTCCACCGGATGAAAGCCGCACCGGTCAGCAGGTCATAAAGCGCTTCACGACGCGCAGGGGAAAGCTTCTTGGAATCGTCCAACCCGTCAACGGTCTCCTCGGAAACAAAAACAACAGCAGCCGCAACGACCGGCCCCGCCAGCGGCCCCCGCCCGGCCTCGTCAACGCCGGCAACCGGGCGCACTCCCGCCGTCCACAACACGCGCTCGTGCCCGAACGAGCACCTCCCCGGAACCGCCAACCGGGCACGTTTCATGGCCGGGTTCCCGCGCACTCAGGCGCGATCGGATTTTTCTTTGACCGAGGTGGCGGACTTGCCCTTGCGTGTGCGCAGGTAGTTGAGTTTGGCGCGGCGGACGGCACCCTTGCGTTCGATTTCGATTTTGGCGATGCGCGGGGAGTGGAGCGGGAAGACGCGTTCGACGCCCTCTCCGTAGCTCACGCGCCGCACGGTGAAATTGGCGTTCAGGCCGGTGCCCTTGCGCCCGATCACAATGCCGGAGTAAACTTGGATCCGCTCCTTGTCGCCCTCGATCACGCGGGTGTGCACCTTCACGGTGTCTCCAACATGGAAATCCGGCAGGCCTGTCTTGAACCCCTCTTTCTCAATTTTCTCGATGATGCTCATAGGTGAAAAACGTTGCTGAACCGGCGATCTTCGCAGTGTGACCGTCGCGGCGCAAGAACGAACCATCGCCGGGCCTCTCCCGGCGACAAGCCCTTTCTCGGCGGATTTTCTGCTCTCGCACGGCTTGTCCTGCTTGTTTCACAGGTTCTCAGCGAATCCGGTGGGAGCGGAACAGCCCGAGCCGCCCGCCGACACACCACAAATTCTGGTAAACGACCGGTGCCGAATGCGCCTCGGGCAGCGGTGCCGCGGCCAGCATCTTCGCCGAGGGGAAGACCGCCGCCACCGCCACGGCGATCACATCCCACGGGACGTGCGGACACTCCTGGGCAAAACAGTCTTCGAGCTGTGCGATGCGCTCCTCGAGGTCCCGGATGCGGGCCTCCATCGCGGCGCTCCCGTCAT
>CAZGNH010000046.1:0-7327 GCA_964527025.1 uncultured Chthoniobacterales bacterium
GGGTGCTGTTTTTGCCGCGCCGGTGGTGATGCTTGCCCGGAGGCCCCCGTCGGTGGTGCGCCTCGGGTTGCGGGTTCTCGGGCGTGTGTTGCCGCGCGGCCGCCTGCGTCCCGGGTGGCTGGTCACGGGGCGGGCGAAGGCCCCCCGCATTTCACGTGACGAGGAATGGATCGCAAGGCAGCGCAGCGGCCCGCATTGGATCGACGCCTTTTCGTTCGCTGCCCTGGATGCCGTCGGGCGGCTCATGGAGGAAATGCCTTCTGTGGCCCGTGGCGTGCGCGTTCCCTCGCTGGTGCTGGCGGCCGGTGCGGACGTGTTCATCCGTCCCGAGCAGGTGCGCGAGTGGTTCGACAGCCTCGCCGCCCGCGACAAAACCTTCCTCGAATACCCGTCGGCCTGCCATGTCCTCTGGAACGATTGGGATCGCGCCCGGGTTCTCGAGGATATCGCCGCATGGCTGGCCGCGCGCCTCGCCGGTGCCCCGGCAGACCCGTGAGAGTTCCCCCGCCTTCGGACTCGACTTTCCCCCATCCGGCCCCTAACTCTTTCCGAAAACCAATCCCATCGTGAAAAAATCCATCTCCGACCTCAACCCCTCCGGCAAACGTGTCCTCATGCGCGTGGACTTCAACGTGCCCCAGGACAAATCCACCGGCGAAATCACCAATCCCGCCCGTATCGCCGCCGCCCTGCCCACCATCCAATATATCCTCGACCACGGTGCCTCACTCGTCCTTATGAGCCACCTCGGACGCCCGAACGGCCAACGGGTCGAAAAATTCACCCTCGCACCCGTCGCCACCAGATTGTCCGAGATGCTCGGACGCCCCGTCAAATTTCTCTCCGACTGCGCCGGCCCTGAAGTCGAGGCAGCCTGTGCTGCCGCAGCCCCCGGTGACGTCATCCTCCTGGAAAATCTCCGCTTCCACATCGAGGAGGAGGGCAAGGCAAAAGGCGACGACGGATCATCCACCAAGGCGGATCCCGCCGATGTGGCCGCCTTCCGCGCCTCCCTCACCAAACTCGGCGACGTGTATGCCAACGATGCCTTTGGCACCGCCCACCGGGCGCACTCGTCGGTCGTCGGCGTGGATCTGCCCGACCGGGTCGCCGGATTCCTCATGCAAAAGGAACTCGATGCGTTTGCCGCCGTTCTTGACGACCCGCAACGTCCCCTGCTCGCCATCCTCGGCGGCGCCAAAGTCGCCGACAAAATTCCCCTCATCCGCAACCTGCTCGACCTTGCCGACGAAATCATCGTCGCGGGAGGCATGGCCTTCACCTTTAACAAGGTTCTCACAGGCATGGAAATCGGCGACAGCCTCTTCGACTCCGACGGTGCCGGCCTCGTGCCCGAACTCATGCAAAAAGCCGGCGCCAAAGGCGTCCAAATCCACCTGCCGACCGATTTTCTGATCGCCGACAAATTTGCCGCCGAGGCACAAACGGAAACGGTCGCCGCGGCCGACGGAATTCCCGCCGGGTGGATGGGGCTCGATATCGGACCCGCCTCACAGAGGGCCTTCGCAGAGGTCATTGCCCGCGCGTGCACCATTGTCTGGAACGGACCTCCCGGGGTCTTCGAGTTCGAGGCCTTTTCCGGCGGAACCCGCGCGATGGGTGCGGCGATTGCCGCCGCGACGGCCGGGGGAGCCGTGTCGGTCGTGGGTGGCGGGGACACCGCCACCGCCGCAAAGAAATTCGGACTCATCGACAAGGTGACCCACGCGTCAACCGGTGGAGGCGCATCGCTGGAATTGCTCGAGGGCAAAACCCTCCCCGGTGTCGCCGCACTAAGCGACAAGTAATCCCCCCCGAATGCCTGACACGCCCGCGCCCGGCCCGCAGCACACTCCGTGATCACCGACTGGTCCAACTGGCAGCCCACCGAGCGCGCCACCCTTCTTTTTGTCATCCGCGACGGCCAAATCCTCCTGATCCGCAAAAAACGCGGACTCGGAGCCGGTAAAATCAACGCACCCGGCGGACGCATCGAACCCGGCGAATCCCCCCTCGAGGCGGCCGTCCGCGAAACGCGCGAGGAACTGGGCATCGAAGCGCTGGACCCCCGCCCCCATGGCGAGCTGCATTTCCAATTCCTTGATGGATATGCCCTGCATTGCACGGTCTTTGTCTCGCCTGATTGCAGCGGTCGTGCCGTCGAAACCGACGAGGCCGTCCCGCTCTGGACCCCGCTGAATGCCATCCCCTACCACGCCATGTGGGCCGACGACCGCCACTGGCTTCCGGGCGTCATCGAGGGAAAAACCTTCCGCGCCTTCTTCACCTTCGACGGCGAACAAATGCTCGAACAATCGATCCAATGGATGGAAAATGCATTCTGCCACTTGCACAATGCCCCCGCCTCTGCGATCTAACTGCACCATGAAACGATCCCTGCAAGCCCTTGCCGCAGCCGCATCCCTTGCCCTTTGCGCCTGCTCGACCATGCCCCCGGCCCAGCGCAACTCGTTCTCGTTCGACCCGCCCGTCACCCAGCCAACCAATCCGTCCAACGTCAAAGTCAAACTGAGCACCGGTGCCCAGCGCCTCTACGTGGTCGAAGGCGACAAGGTCCTCCTCGCAACCCCCGTCTCGGTCGGCAAAGCCTCCTCCCCGACTCCCCACGGCAATTTCACGATCTACTCGAAACAGGCGAACCGCCGCCGGATCAGCAGCCCCGGTGCCGGCTATCCCATGCCGTATTGGATGGAGTTCAAGCCGGCATACGGAGCCCACTGGGGCTTCATCAAACCCCAGCCAAGCACGATGGGATGCGTCCGCATGCCGCTCAATTCCGCCCGCAAAACCTTCGATCTTGTCCGTGTCGGCACACCGATACATATCGCGCGCAGCCAGCCGTGGGATGACACCATTGGCAAAAGCCTCCCGGCGCTCAATGACGGCCCCCTGCCCGACCCGCCCATGTCCTACTTGCTCAGCCCGCAGGTCTTCGCAGACGCGCGTCAGGGCAAACTCTGGAAGTTCTAGCCCGGGATCCCCACGGTCATTCCCACGCGATGATCCCTCCGGTGTGACGCACCCCGACCGCATCCTCGTCATCCTCAACCCGTCGGCCCGCGGCGAGCGCGCCGCCGCCTTCGCCGGGCGAATCAAAGCCCTCGCCCGCGGCGTCTCAGTCAAAATTTCCCTGCGTGCGGGTGGTGCGCGCGACCTTGCCGCGACCGCCGCACAGAAGGGTTTCCAAACCGTCGTGGCGGCCGGGGGGGATGGAACGGTCAATGAAGTCATCAACGGCCTTGGCGACGCGGACGTCGCCCTCGGCGTCCTCCCCGTCGGAACCATGAATGTCTTTGCCACCGAGTTGGGCATCCCCGCGGGAAACCTCGCCAAGGCATGGAACATCATCCAAGAGGGCCACACCCGCCTGATCGACGTTCCCATGGCCAACGCGCAACGCTTCGTCCAGTTGGCCGGAGCCGGACTCGACGCCGAAGTCGTCCGCCAAACTCCCCAAGATTCAAAAAAAGCCCTCGGACCCGTCAGCTATATCCTCACCCTCGCCCAGGTCGCCGCGCGCAAACCCCCGTGCCTCCACCTCTCCGCCCCGGACGGCACACGCAAAACGGGACGCTTCGTCCTCATTGGCAATGGCCGCCTCTACGGTGGACCCTTCACCCTTTTCAAGGACGCAAAAATCGACGACGGCCTCCTGGATGTCCTCCTCTTCCAGAACCAGAGCCACTGGGACATCATCCGCTACCTCCAGGCCATCGCCTTTGGAGCCCATCCGGACCTTCACGACGTGGAATATTTCCAAACCCCGGCCCTGCGCGTCGAATGCGAACACCCCGTGCCGTTCGAAGTCGATGGAGAAATCGCTGGCACTCTCCCGTGCGCGTTTTCGTTTTCCCCGAAGAAACTTCTTGTGTTCGCGCCCCGGACAAGCGCCCGGGGGTAGCGATTCTTCCCGGCCGACTTGTCCTCCTGCCACCGAACGCGTTCGGGTTCTCTGCGGCCCCGCACCGCCGGGGCTGCCTTGGAGTGCGGTGCTGCGCACCGCTTTGGCGACAGACGACACCACCTCGCAAAAACCCCCGGCCGCCCACACGCCTCACCCCACAACCAATCCAAAGCGGTGAAGATCGCCGCACTCCAAGGCGCCCTTTGGCGCACTCAGGGCCTTGAGCCTGTCGAAACGGCTTCGCGCTAAAAATCCAGCCGGTCAGCCGGCCAGCAGCGCATGGCGCGGGTCGCGGGATTCGTTTTCGGCGGTGACCCGGATGGCACGCAGGCCGTTGACAGGACATTCGTGTTCACAGATGCCGCAGCCGATGCAGAGAGCGGGGTCAACCACCGGCTTCTGGAGATGGATGGTGAGGGGGACCCGGGATCCGGGTGGGGGAAGCGGGTTCGGGCCGGGTTCAACGGTGATGGTGGATGCGGTGTTGGCGGTGATCCGGTGGCGGCCTGCGGGGGCTTCAAGAAAAAATTCCCCGGTGGCGAGGCGGCCGGGCTGCAGGGCGGCGGTTTGTTCGAGGGTGAGGGTCGGGCCGTCGATTGCAGCAATGGTGGCAACCCCGTCGCGAATGACCCGGTATTCTTCCCGGATGTAGATGGCCTTGGGGCTGACGGGGCAGTTTTCCTGGCAGACGATGCATGGAGTGTCCATCGCCCATGGAAGGCAGCGCCCCTGGTCAACAAACGCCGTACCAATACGAATGGGACCCCGGTCGGCGAATGCACCGCGTCCGCGCTTTTCGTCCCGTTCGAGGGGGCGGATGGCGGCGGTCGGGCAGATGTGACCGCAGGCGATGCACTCCGGGTCGCAACCGCTCGATCCGCTGTGGAAATTGAGGACAGGCGTCCAGATGGCGGTGAGACCGGCCTGCAGCAGCGCCGGCTGGATGATGTTCGTGGGGCACACGCGCATGCACTGGCCGCACTTGATGCAGCGCTCCAAGAATTGCGGCTCGGCAAGACTGCCCGGAGGCCGCAAGACTTCCGGGTTCCAAAAGGGCCCCTTCATGCCCGCCGCCCGCGTCAACGCCGGAACGGCCACCCCCGCCGCAACCGCCGCAACAAACCCCCGCCGCGAAATTTGAGGGGAAGGGATTTCGCCCGCCGCGGAGGGCTCGAGCCGGTAGGCCATCTTCGCCTGCCGGCACGCATCCAGGCAATTGAGGCAGACAACGCACTCGGAGGAGCGGATTTTACCGAACGGGTCGCAGGCGCCCTCGCAGTTGTTTTCGCACATCTCGCACCCGGCACACTCCCCCTCGGTTTTTCCAATGCGCCAGAGGGCCGGACGCGCGATGACCCCCAGCAGAGCGCCCAACGGACAAACAAAGCGGCAGTAGAACCGGGGAATCCAAAGATTCAGAAGCAGGAAGGCGACAAAGATCAGACCGATGACCCATGCTCCATGGTAAAGCCTTCCGTCACCCAGCGGAAACAGGGCCAGAGAGACCGAGCGGGTGACCAATGGAATCGGGTCGAGCAACCCGGTGAGCAGCGCATTGCCGATGACGGCACGCAACGGCGGCACAAGGGTCGAAACACCGGCCGCCACAAGAAGGAAGACCAGCAGGTAGTATTTGTATTTTTGCGCCGGGTGATATTGGTTGGCGCGCACCCGCTGCGCAAAGGTCTTTTGCTTTGCCCCGAGCCACCCGATGAATTGCTGCAGCGTTCCAAAGGGGCAGATCCAGCCGCAGAAAACACGCCCGAAAAGAAACGTCACCACAATGGTCAACACCGCCCATGCCATCCCCGCATACAACGCGCCCGTCGTAAGCACCGTCCCAAGCGCCACCAAAGGATCCAGCTCGAGCAGCCAGTTCACCGGCCACCCCCTCCACTCCCACCAGCGCTCACCCACAACCGCCACCACACAAAACCAAACAAGCAGCAACAGAAAAAAAACCTGGCTGATTCGGCGGACAATGCGCGGCTTCATGACAAGTCGGCGATGATGGGATTCAAGGACCGGTAATCGACGGTCCCGGCACCCGCCGCCTCCGCCATCGCCAAAAACGGCAACGACGCTGCAGTCCGGTCCAACAAGGTCGCCCCGAAGGCGTCCGCCGCCACAGGATCCGTCGATGCAATCATCGTGCGGGTCGTGCGCAGGTCGTCCATGGATCCTCCGGTGGGGCCGTTGCTCATCATGGTTTGTGTTCCGTCGAGAATGACCAGTGTCGGGCGCACCATGCGGGCCAGCTCGGCAATGAACGGGTGAATATGTTGGTGGAAGATGTTGCGGCGCCCGCCGATGAATCCATACCAATTTTTCAGGGTCATGGATGCCCCGCTGCGGTGGTGGTCTTTGACAGGGGCCAGGCCGATGATCCGGTTGAAGCCTGCGAGCGGCGCCGTCAGAGTCGGCCAGTCGCGCAGGAATCGGGCACGTTCGAGGTTGACCGGTTGGAAGAGACCGGGGGCGGGAAGCACAACGCGCGCACCGGCGGCCGTCGCCGCCGCGGCAATGCCCGTGCGCTGGAAGCAGGTGGCCGGGTCGTTGATCGGGTTGTCGAGCACCAGCACCGATGAGGCACCCGCGGCAAAGCATTGGCGGACGGTTTCCGAAACCAGATCCGGGTGGGTCGTGGCGCCGATTGCGGGCGGCGAAGCAAAGGCGGCATTGACTTTGATGGCGACCCGGTCGCCCTCATGGACGAAGCGCCCGATGCCGCCAAGCAGATCGAGGGCCTTGGCGCAGGTCCGTGCGCGGTCGGTGCCATACACGACAGCCATCGAGGGCCCCGGCCCGGCCGGAAGAAAATCGGGGAAGGCGGCGGACGGTCCGCCGGGCGGGGTGGCGGGCGGAGGGCTCGAATCGTGCAGCAACCACCCTGCGGCACCCGTGGCGGCAATGCCCCCGCCGGCCCATGCCGCGCGGCGCAGAAATTCGCGGCGCCTCATCAGAGGCGATGTGTCGCGGGCAGAATCCATTTCAGGGGTTCCTCCATTGGTGGAGCGTACCCGCCGCGCGCGCGACCGCTTCCGCATCGGGGGCGTCATGCACCCCGAGCACCTCGTTTCCATCGGCAAAGACAACTCCCGTGCGGCCCATCCAGCCGACAGCACGCGCCTGCGGGATGCCCTCCGGAGCAGGGAGTTCGACCCCGCCCGTATCGAGCATGAATTGCACGAATCCCGTTGCCGCATCCCGTGCGGCCTCGGGCGAATCCATCGCCATCGCGTAAAGGACCGATTCGCCGTCGGCATGCCGCGCGGTCGAGACATTGCGAAACCCCTCGAATCCAAAGGCATCGGTTGCAATGAGGGTTTCGCTTCCCTCGATGATTTCCCCATGAGGAAAGGCCGTCCGCCCCGCATCCGATGCCTCCGCGGGCATGATCTG
>CAZGNH010000047.1:0-6471 GCA_964527025.1 uncultured Chthoniobacterales bacterium
GGAGGTGCCGGTTGGTGGGGAGGTGCCGGTTGGTGGGGAGGTGCCGGTTGGTGGGGAGGTGCCTGTGGCGCGGGCGTTGCCTGTTGGTGGGGAGGTGCCTGTTGTGCGGGCGGTGCCGGTTGGAGCGGAGGCGGCTGTGGTGGTGGTGAATTCCGGTGGGGAGTTGGCCGGGGAGGGCGAGCGGAAGGCTGTGGAGAACGATCTTGCGCAGTTTTTGGCGGGGATCCGGTTGCCGGCGACCTCGCCGTTGGCGGTTTTGCAGGAATCGGCCGAGTATGGGGAGCATTCGCATGCGCTGGGGCAGTTGTGGCGGCGTTACAACGAGCGCTATTTTTTGCCCATGCGGTTGTGGTCGGAGATCACCCTTGCTCCGCGCATCGATCCGGGGCTGCCGGTATTTTATTTCTTCGGGGGGCCGGATGTACTTGGTGTGATGGCGCTTTTTCCTGTGGCGCCGTATTATTTGCTGGGCGGTCTTGAGGGGGTTGGGGAGGCGGCGTCGCCGCTTTCGCTTGACGGGGCGGAGGTGCATGCGTCCCTTGCTGCGTTGCGGCAGTCCGTCGAGGTGGTGCTCAGCTACGGGCATTTTATCACCGGGGACATGAAAGAGGATCTTGATCGCGGGGCCTTCCGGGGAGTCCTGCCTCTTGTGCTGACCTTTGTGGCGCTTTCCGGCGGCGAGGTTCTGGAGGCCTCGTATGTGGCGGTGGGGCGCGGGGGTGTGCTCAGGGATCTTGGCGCGGCCTTTTTCGATCCGCCGGGGGTGAGAGTTGTTTTTCGTCGTGCGGCGGGGGCCGGGCCCCAAACCATTTATTATGTGCGGGCGAATGTCGCCAACGACGGTTTGAAAACCAACCCGTCGGCGCTTGAGTGGGCGGGTGGTTTCGGCAACGGCAATTCCTACCTCAAGGCGGCCTCGTATCTCATGCACGAACCCGGTTTCTCGCGCGTCCGCGAATTCATCCTCGGAAATTCCCGTGCCATCCTGCAGGACGATTCGGGCATCCCGGTCCGGTATTTCAAGCCCGAAGCGTGGGCTTTGGAATTTTTTGGGACCTACGCGGGGACCCTCGACATATTCAAGAAGTACGAGCAACCGGCGCTCGGGGAAATATTTTCCTCGCCGGGCATTGCGCCCCTGCCCTTTGGCACGGGATACAAGTGGCGGCGGGGCGAATCGAATCTCATGCTTGCGGTCCGGACTCCGGATCGTCCTGCCGGGGAGGGGATGGATGCTCCGGGGCATTGAATTGCCGGCCTCCGCCGCCGCCGATGTGTCCGCGGGCTTCGTCGATGACCGAGTGTTTCCAGAGGGGGATGCGGCGGGCATAGGCTGCGCGTCCGAGCACATGGGCGGCGACCGGTGCGGTGATAAAAATGAAGGCGGTGGTGATGATGGCCTTGGTCACGACGGGCAGCGCGCCGAAATGGATGGCGGCGGCGGCAAGCAGCAGAGCCACGCCGAGTGAAGCGCCCTTTGTCGAGGCGTGCATCCGGGTGAAGAGGTCGGGCATGCGCAAAATCCCGAGTCCGGCCAGCACCATCAGGATGGAGCCAAGGGCAATCAAAACCAGGACCACCCAGCTCATTTGAAGAGACCTTTCTCGAGGCTCATTGCGAGGGCAATTGTGCCGAGAAACGTGATGAGGGCCATTGCGAGAGCGATATCGAGCAGGATCTCCTGCCCGGTTGCGATGGCCACGAGGACCAGCAGTCCGACACCAAGGGTTGCAAGGGCATCGAGGGCCACGACCCTGTCGGGCAGCGTCGGCCCGAGCACCAGCCGGATGAAACCCAGGACCATCCCGGCGGACACAACTCCGCCTCCGATCCAGGCCCATGTTGGAACAAGCTCGGTCATGGGCATCACCTGAGGATTTCGAGCACCCGGCGCTCGAGGTGGTCGGAGATTTCTGCGCGCAGGGCGTCGGGGTTGTTGATGTACATGGCGTGGACGAAGAGGGTTTTGCGGTCGGGGGAGACGTCGAGGCTGAGTGTGCCCGGGGTCATGGAGATGAGGTTGGCGAGCAGGGTGATTTCGAGGTCGGTGCGGGCGCGGATGGGGATGGCGAGGACGCCGGGTTTCATGTGGTGGCGCGGGGTGACGATATCGAAGGCGACAATCACGTTGGATTTGAGAAGCTCGTAGAGGTAATAGGCGATGAAGGCGGCGACTTTCGGGACTTTGCCGAAGTAGGTGCGGTGGCCGGGGTGGCCGCGTGCGGCGAGGTAGAGAATTCCGTAGCTGAGCACGAAGCCGGTTGCGAGGGTTTGTCCGTTGATTTGGCCGAGCAGGCCCGCCCAGACGAGCGCGAGGACAATGTTCATCACCGGCAGCATCTTATTTTCCTTCCAGTGAAACGGCGTGGATGTAAAGAGCCGGGTCCATGAGTTGGTCGGCGGCGCGGGTGGCAAAATCGAAGAAGAACCCGGGGGCGAGCCCCATGCAGAGGGTGAGGGCGGCAAGGGCGGCCACCGGTCCGAAGAGGAGGCATTTGTCCCGGAGCGGGACGGACGCGGGGCGCGGGATGGCCGCGGGCGCGGGGGCCTTCCAAAACGCCTCCGCCCAGATTTTGGTCATGGAGAAAAGGGTGAGGAGCCCGACGGCAAGGGCCACGACTGCGAGGGCGGCGGCGGCGGGGCCGAAGGGTGTGTCGCCGGCAAGGGCGGCCTTGACGATGGCGAATTTGGCAAAGAAGCCGGAGAGTGGCGGCATCCCGCCAAGCGACATCGCGGGAATGAAAAACAGGAGTGCAAGCAGAGGTGCTGCCGCGTACAGGCCCCCCAGTTTTTTCAGATCGAAGGTGCCGGAATACCGGTTGGCGATACCGCTGACCAAGAACAGGTTCGATTTCACCAGGATGTGGTGGAAGATATAGAAGATCGTGCCGGCGATTGCCAGCGGGGTGAAGAGAGCCAGCCCGAGGACCATGTAGCCGATCTGGCTGATGATGTGGAACGAGAGGAGCCGGCGGAAGTCGAACTGCGCGACGGCCCCGAGGACGCCGGTGAGCATTGTCAGTCCGGCGAGCACAAGGAGCAGTCCGTGGGTGAAGCCCGTGTCGGCGCGGAATACGAGGGTGAAGAGGCGGATGAGGGCATAGACGCCGACCTTGGTGAGGAGGCCTGCGAAGATGGCCGAGACGGCGACGGGTGGCGTGTGGTAGGAGGCGGGCAGCCAGAAGAAGAGGGGGAAGAGGCCGGCTTTGATTCCGAAGGCCACGAGGAAGAGCATGGCGGTGACCGTGAGGAGGCCGGGATCTTCGAGGGCGCCCGAGCGCAGGGCGATATCGGCCAGATTGAGCGTGCCGAGTTTGGCGTAAAGGATTCCGCAGGCTGCCAGGAAGAGGCTTGATGACAGAAGGTTGAGTACAACGTATTTGACCGCCCCCTCCATCTGCGGGCGTTCCCCGCCCAAGGTCATCAGCACAAACGAGCTGATCAGCATGACTTCGAACCACACAAACATGTTGAAAATGTCGCCGGTCAGAAACGATCCGCAGACCCCCACCATCATAAAATGCAGAAAGGCGTAGTATCCGAAGCGCACGCGTCCGGGATCGATGTCGGCCAGTGAATAGACCGCGGCGGCGAGGCCGATGATGGCGCTGATGACGACCATGATGGCGGCGGTGAGGTCGGCGACGAAGACGATGCCGAAGGGGGCGGGCCAGTTGCCGAAGTGCACGACGAGGATTCCGTGTTCCGAGACGCGGGCGAGGAGTCCGAGGGCATTGGCCAGCAGGGCGGCCATGCCGGCGATCCCGAGGGATCCCTGCGTGCGCGGGAACCGCCATGCGAGCAGGCAGGCAACCGCCGTGGCAAAGGGGATCAGGAGGCAGAGGGTGACCGGGTCCATCATGCGTCGGTGCGTTTGAGGTCGTCGAGGTCGTCGGTGCCGACGCTTTTGTCGGCACGCTGCACCATCACGAGGGTGAAGGCCAGCAGTCCGAAGCTGATGACGATGGCTGTGAGGACGAGGGCCTGGGGCAGGGGGTCGGCCGAGCCGGCGGCGAGTGCGGCGGCGTCGTGCGCCACGAACGGGGAGGATCCCTGTTTGAGGCCGGGTGCGGTGAAGATCAGGAGGTTGACCGCCTGGCTGAGGACGGCGACGCCGAGGATGAGCTTGATGATGCTGCGGCGCAGCAGCAGGTAGGCCGCAACTGCGTAAAGCACCCCGATGGTGATGGCGACAAAAAGCTCCATGGCTAGTCCCCCTCCCCCTCTTCCTCCTCGGCGAGCGAAAAGACGATCAGGCACACGATTCCGGTCACGACCAGATAGACCCCGAAGTCAAACAGGAGCGGCGTGCCCGCCTTGCCGACAACCGGCACGGCGCCCGCGCTCCAAAGTCCTGTCAGGAAGGGCAGGCCCTCCGGGATGGCAACCATGCCCGCGCCCAATGCCACCAGCAATCCCGCCCCAACAACCGTGCGGGGATCCGCGACAAGCAGCCTGCGACCGGCGGCGACGCCGAAGCACAGGGTTTGGAGCACAAAGGCGCACCCGGCCACCAACCCTCCGGCAAAACCCCCGCCGGGAAGATTGTGACCCCGCAGGAGCAGGAAGATTGAAAAAACCAACAGCAGGCCGATCAGGAGGCGGTTGGTTGCCTGAAGAATGACGCTGTTCATTTGGGATCTCCTTTGCCCGGGCTGCCGGGGCGCAGGCGCAGCATGGCAAGGACGCCGAGAGCGGCGACGGCCAGCACCGTGATTTCTCCGAAGGTGTCAAGGGCGCGGAAATCCACGAGGATGACGTTGACGACATTGCGCCCGTGCGCGAGGGGCAGGCTTTTATCGCCCATGGCTGCGGAGACGGGGGCGCCCGTCTGTGCGAAGTGGAAGGCGACGAGCACGAGGGCGGTCATCATGGCGCCGAAGCCGGTGGCGAGGGCGGCATCGCGGATGCGGGTGGAATTTTTCGAGTAATCCTTGAGGAGGGGGAGGCGTTGGAAGGCGAGGACGAAGAGGACGAGGGTGAGGGTTTCGACCAGGATCTGGGTCATGGCCAGGTCGGGGGCGCTGAAGAGGTAGAAGAGGATGGCGATGCCGAGGCCGACGACTCCGAGGGCGAGGATGGCGGTGAAGCGGGACTTGGCGAGGCAGGCGACGATTCCCGCCGCGGCGACAAGGGCGCAAGTGACAATCCCCGGCAGAGTCGGTGGAACCATGGCCGCCAAGTTGGGTGCGAACGCATCACGCGGCAGAAACCACGTCACCAGCAGCGCGCTGAATGCGCCCACGATGAGGATGTAGTTGCGCAAATAGCCGCTTTGAATGACGGCCGTCTGGATCCGGGCGGCCGTCATCAACCACTCGAGGGAGAGGTCGTAGAGCCTTTCGGGCCCCCAGTGCCCGAGAGGCCCGAACGTGGCGGGGGCCCACGAACGGATGCGGCCGGAGAAGGCATACAGGATCGCGCCTCCGGCAAAACCCAGCAGGCTCATGAAGACCGCCACCGTCCACCCGTGCCAAATCACAAATTTTGGAGCGAACGACGGGTCGCCGAGCACGCCGGCTGCCGCCGGTCCCAGCAGACGGTCCCCGGTCCACCCGGGAAACACGCCAAATGCGAGGGCTGCGAGACCCAAGAGCAAAGGCCCGGCCCACAGGGTCCATGGCCCTTCGTGAGCGGGTTTGGGAGTGGGTTTGCGCGGTCCCCAGAAGGGGCGGAGTCCGGTGGTGACCGCGAGGGAGACCATGCAGAGGCTTGCGGCGACGCCGATGGCTTCCCACAGGCCCGGGGGGCCATTTGTGTCAAGAAGGGCTTCGAAGAGGGTCTCCTTGCCGATGAACCCGGGCAGGAGCGGGGCTCCGAGCATTGAGAGGGCGCCGAGGGTTGCGGCGGCTGCGGTGAGGGGCATGGCGCGGCCCAGTCCCCCGAGACGGCCGGCTTCGCGCGTGCCGGCCTCGTGGTCGATGGTTCCGGAGGTCATGAAGAGGGCGGCTTTGTAGAGGGCGTGGGCGAGGAGGTAGGCGACGGCTGCTTTGATGGCGAGGTTGGAACCGATGCCGAGGAGGAGGGTGAGGGTGCCGAGTGCGGAGAGCGTTGTGTAGGCGAGGATGCGTTTGAGGTCGGTGTGGCCGAGGGCCATGAGGACGCCAAGGAGCATTGTTGCGGCGCCGACGGGCGCCACGATGGCCGTCCAGAGGGGGCTTGGGGAAAAGCACGGGTGCAGCCGGGCAAGAAGGAAGACGCCGGCTTTGACCATAGTGGCCGAGTGCAGGAAGGCGCTCACCGGTGCGGGGGCTTCCATGGCGTTTGGCAGCCAGAAGTGGAAGGGGAGCTGTGCCGACTTGGTAAAGGCGCCGAGCAAAAACAAGACGAGCACGACCGGAAAGGCGGGCAGTGCCACAACCTCTCCCGCCGGCATCGCAAGCAACCCGGAAATGTCCCACGTCCCCGAAGAAACCCCCAGCACGATGATTCCCGCCAGCATCGCCAGCCCGCCTCCGCCGGTCACCAGCA
>CAZGNH010000048.1:0-2328 GCA_964527025.1 uncultured Chthoniobacterales bacterium
CATCCCCGAGTTCTCCGTCCGTCGCGCTTTGCATTCCCAGCCACCGGAGAACTTCGCGCGGAATCTGTGCAGGCTGGAGGTCCGCGGCCTCGGCGGCAAGCGCCTTGCGGTCCTCCGCGTAGTAGTGGCAGAGGAGCAGGCGCAGGCCGGCCCTCTCGCCGTAATTGGCCGGGTCGAGCGTGCGCGCCCGGTCGAGCCGTGGAACCGCCTGCTCATAATCTTTTGATTCGTAAAGGACCCAGCCGATCCAGAACTCCGCCTGGGCCCTGCCGGCGGACTCCGGATATTCATCAAGCAGGCGCTCGAACGTGCGCTGCATGCTTTCATAATCCTCGAGCTGGCCGAGCACGAGGGCCTTTTGCTGAAGGGCGAATTCGCGTTCGGCGGCGTCGGGCCATTTGTCGATCACTTCGGTGAAGTCGGCAAGAGCGGCGGGGAACTCCCCGAGTTGCTGGCGTGCGAGGCCGCGCTGGATGAGGGCGCCGGGCACTTGGGGCGCGTCGGGGTGGTTTTCGAGGAAGCGGGTGAAGGCTTTGACAGATTCGCGGTCGTTGCCGGCCTTGGCGAGGGCCCATGCGGCCTTGTAGGCGGCCTGGAGCTTGAGGTCATCGGGCAGGGATGAATCTTGGACGGCAAGGTAGCGGGCGGAAGCCGCCTCGAATTCTTCCTCGTTGAAAAGAATTTCCGCCAGAAGGAGGTTGGCGCGGTCGCGGTCGCCGGTTGGGGGAGCATCGCGCAGAAAGACTTCGAGTTCGGCGCGGACCGGGCGCGCGCCGGTCTCGTGGAGGACGAGGATTTTTTGGAAGCGCGCTTTTTGGTGGAAGGGACTTTCCGGGAATTCGCGTTCGAGGCGTTCGTGGAAGGCGAGGGCGCGTTCGGGGCGTCCGAGGCGCCGGTTGGCGTCGGCGGCCAGTGCGAGGGCTTCGGCGAGCGCTTCGCCATCGAGAAGGTCCAGGTCCTCCTCCGTGATCTCCGCGACAGGCGCGTCCTTTCCGGTGGCGGCATGCAGGCGCATCGAGCCGAGGACGGCCACCCCCCGCCATGGACCCGCACCCTCGAGCGCGAGTGCCTCGAGGAAAAATGCCGATGCGCGCGCCGTGTCACCAGCCCCGGCGGCAAGGGCTCCGGCTTTGACGGCCGCCTCGGCGCGCATGGCGTCCGGGTTGGAACCGCGGACGATTTCCGTGAAGGCGCCGATGGCCTCGTCTGTTTTGCCGGCTTTGCCGAGGGCATCGGCGAGGGCGAGGAGGGCATGTTCCCGGTAGGGATTTGCGTCCCTTTGGGCGGCGACTTCGCGGAGGATTTCGACCGAGGCACCGTGTTTGCCGAGGCGGTCGAGGGACCGTGCTTTTTGGTAGAGTGCGGCGAGGCGCACCTGATCCTCGGCAGATTCGCGGGCGGCGGCGTCGAAGTGATCGAGGGCCTGGTCGTAGCGGCCGTCGGCGAACCGGGCTTCCCCGAGACGGTATGAGGCGGCGCCGAAGAACGCGCCCTTGCGGAATTCGCCGGTCAGGCGTGTGTAGGCGCGGGCGGCGGCATCTTTGTCTCCCTCGATGCGGTGGCATTCTCCGAGGCGGAAGAGCGCCATGTCACGTCCCGTGGCCTTCGGGTGGGACCGAAGGAAATTTTCGTATTCCGAGGCGGCGAGGTCGAACATCTTTTTTGAATAGATGGCATTGGCGGCGGCGAGGGTTTCGGCCGCTTCGTCACGGGGTCCCTCGCGGGGGCTCAGACGGATCGTCCCCTCTTCGGCGGCCGGAGCCGACGGAACCTCGGTCGTCGGACGCGGGCGCCATGGGGCCGCTTCCCCGGAGCCGGGTGCGGCGGGCTGCGCATCCTGCCCTGCCGATCCGGGCGGCACATGCCGCATCCACCCGGGTTGCGCGCCCCCGGTCCCTGAATCCGGCAGAACCGGCACCGCACGGCGGATTTCCGGTTCCTCCTCCTGTGCGGCGGCTCCCGACAGGGAGAGAGCCAGCACGGCGATGGGCAGGGCGCACCGCATGCTACTCGGGCCTGCTTGTTGCGAAGGCGACATTCCAGATATTTGCAGCGCGGCAAACGTCCAACACTTCGACCACGTGCCGGTAATTGACATCCTGGTCGCCGCGCAGGATCACCGCCTGGTCCGGATACAACCCCGCAATGCGCGTGAGCGCCGCCTCAAGCGCCTCATGCGACATCTCCCGGCGGTTCAAGACAATCGTCCCGTCCTTCTTCACATTCAAAATCACCTCGCCGACCGAACGCCGCGTCTCTTTCCCCTCGCGCGCCGTCGGCACCTTCACGTCCAACTCGGTCTCGTAACGCGCAAAATTCCACGTCACC
>CAZGNH010000049.1:0-1529 GCA_964527025.1 uncultured Chthoniobacterales bacterium
CCCGCCGTGCCGCCGCATACAAGGGAAAAATCGTCAGAAAAAAAGGAATCGCCAGCAGGGACAGCACCTCGACCCCCCGCGCAAAAACATTCTTCCCGACCCACCCGCCGGGCAGATCATACGACCCGCCCCCAAGAATCCCGCGCAGCCAGTCCGCCATCGCCGCAAACGCCGCCGGATGGACCGCCATCAAATAAAACAGCCCGGCAAAGAACGCGAGCGCGGCCCAGACGGACGCCGCGCGCAACCCGGTCATGGGAGGAGGATCGGCGGCGGTTTCCCGTGCATCCGGCGCGGGATCGGCGGCGGGCACAGGCGCAGGCACCGGTGCGGGAGGCAGGGCAAAGCGCGGGAGACGCTCGAGGGTTTTGACGGCGACGATGGCCACGAGGGTCGAGCAAAAGGTGGCGACGAGGGCGGTGCCGATGATGGATGTGGGGTTGGTGGCGCCTTGGGCCGCGAGAATGGCGATGGCGGTTGCGGGGATGATTTGCACCGAGCTGGTATTGAGGGCGAGGAAGGTGCACATCGCGTTGGTGGCGGTGCCGGGACGCGGGTTGAGTTTTTCGAGATCCTGCATGGCGCGCAGGCCGAGGGGCGTTGCCGCATTGGCAAGGCCGAGCATGTTGGCCGCCATGTTCATCACCATCGATCCCATGGCCGGATGGTTCTGCGGCACGTCCGGAAACAACCGCACCAGCAGAGGCCGCAATACCCGCGCCAAAATGCCCACCGCACCGGACTTCTCCGCCAAACGCATGATCCCAAGCCACAGGGCCATCAACCCCGCCAACGGCAGCGCCAGGCCCATCACCGCCGTCTTGCACGCCTCGAACGCTCCCGCCGTCACCTCGGCAAGCCGCCCGGTCAGCGCCCCAAGCACCACCGAAACAATCAACAACCCGAGCCAGATCGCATTGAGCATCGTCCCCGCGGGTTTACCGCTTCGCCGCCCCGCGTGCAACCCCCCGGTGGAATGCATTTGCATCCGGAGCGCGTCCGCGCCATTTTTCCTCCCATGCCAGAAGTCCAGACCTCCACGCAAAGCGGCGAGCTCACCCAGCGGTTCATCACCCATATCATGGTGCTCGCACAACAGGCCGCCCTCTTCCTCGGCCAAATCCCCAACCCCCAAACTGGGAAAACGGAAACCAACCTCGAAGCCGCCCGGTTCTCCATCGACCAACTCGAAATGCTCCGCGAGAAAACCCGCAACAACCTCTCCAAGGAAGAAGAACACATCCTCGCCGGCATTCTCTCGGACCTCCAAATGGCTTTCGTCAAAGCCTCCGCCACCCCCCAGCCGGACCAACCCGCCTCACCACCGGAGACCACCCCGGGACAACCCCCCGAACAACCCCCCGAACAGCCCGCGCCCACTCCGACCGCGGAGCCAGAAAGCCGCAAAAAGTTCACCAAGAGCTACGGAGCCTGACCCGAATGGCACTAACGTAAGCCCCAACGGGGCTTTATCCCATAGCCCAGGGCAAGCGCCAGCGCTGCCCTGGGTCTTGGTCGGAAGAAGTATC
>CAZGNH010000050.1:0-1578 GCA_964527025.1 uncultured Chthoniobacterales bacterium
ACCAATCCCAATACCTGATTGACCCATGAAAAACCTCCTCATCGTTGAAGACGAACCCTTTGCCCAGGACGACCTCAAGGAATCGCTCCTGCAACTTTATCCTTCGCTGCGCATCACGGCTGTGCGCACCGCGCCCGAGGCGATGGATGCACTCGCGGTCGAAAAATTCGATGCCATCTTCCTGGATCTTGAACTTCCCGGCATGGATGGGATCGAGATGCTGAGGCGCCTGCCGTCGCCGGCACCGCCCGTTGTGATCGTGACGGCGCACGCGTTCAATGCGCTCGAGGGATTTGGTCTGGGGGTCGTCGACTGCCTCCTCAAGCCCGTGGATGAAGACCGTCTGCGCAGGGCGCTCGATAAAATCACCGTCGAGGAGGAAGCCGCGGAGGCGGTCGGTCCGGCAACCACGGGGCGCCGGCTTGGGGTGCGTTCGAGGGTGCTTGTGCGCGTTGGCCCCTCGTATCGCCTGCTGCGCGTGGGCAGTATTGTCCGCATCGAGCAAACCGAGCAGGGAACGCACGTCTTTTTCGACGGGGGCAGCGGCTACGCGCGTTCGTCGCTCATGGACCTCGAGGGAGTCCTCGACCCGGAAAATTTCTTCCGGATCAACCACTCGGATATCGTCAACCTCGACCACGTCGACACCCTCGAAATCCGCCGCGACGGACTCCTCCTGGCGCGGCTTTCCGACGGTCTCGAGCTGGTTTTCAGCCCCGACCGGTCGAAAGTGTTCGAGCGTGAGCGCCAAATCTGAGGTCCCGGGCCGCGGCGCCGGGGAGGATCTTTCGCAGGATCCGCGGACCCGGCCCGCCGCCGACAGGCAGGCCCCAAAGCCCGCCCCCCTTCTCCTCGCCATCGATCAGGGCACCACCAGCTCGCGGGCCATTCTCTTCGATGAAAATCTGCGCCGGATCGCCTCCGCCCGGCGCGAATTTCCCCAATACTTCCCGGACGACGGATGGGTCGAACACGACGCGGAGGAAATCTGGCGCTCGGTCATCGAATCCATCCGCGAGGCCCTCGACCGCGCCGGAAGGTCGTTCGGCGATGTGACCGCCATCGGCGTCACCAACCAGCGTGAAACTGTTGTCGTCTGGGACAGGGCATCCGGACGCCCCGTCCACAGAGCCATCGTCTGGCAGGACCGCCGCACCGCACCCGCAATCCGCAACCTCGAAGAACAAGGGCTCGGTCCCCTGGTGACCGCCAGAACCGGCCTCCTCCTCGACCCGTACTTTTCGGCTTCGAAGCTTGCGTGGATTTTGGAACGGATTCCGGACGGGTTGGCGCGTGCGCGTGACGGGAGTCTGGCCGCGGGCACGGTGGACAGTTGGCTGATTTGGAAATTGAGCGGCGGGGCGCGCCACGTGACCGACATCACGAATGCGTCGCGCACCTTGCTGATGGACCTTGGGACGGGGAAATGGGATGGGGAGTTGTTGGAGGTTTTTGGGATCCCTGCGGCGGTGTTGCCGCGGATTGTTTCTTCCGGGGGGGAGATGGCGGTGACGTCGTCGCGTGTGGCCGGGGCGGAGGTGCCGGTGGCGGCGGCGATCGGAGACCAGCAGGCGGCGC
>CAZGNH010000051.1:0-4193 GCA_964527025.1 uncultured Chthoniobacterales bacterium
CGCGTTCAAAAAAACCTGCCCCAAACCGTCTCCCCCACCCGACAACACAATCCCGCATACAACCCAGCCAGCAAGTCGTCCCAAACAATCCCCCCGCGAACCGGCAACCCCTCGACCCAGTCCACTCCCCACTTGAAAATATCGAAAATGCGAAACAGAAAAAAAGCCGCAAGGATTCCGATCCACCCGGTTTCCGGGGGCAGCAGGGCCCATGCGAAAGCCATGCCCGCGACTTCATCGAGAACAAATTCGCGCGGGTCGCGTGCGAGAAACCGGCCTGCGGCCCATGGTTCAAGGGAGACGGCGGCGATGGTGGCGGCGATGGTGACTGCGAGGGCGGTGGCGGCGAAGGCGATGGATCCTGCGAGGGAGTGGATGAGGAGGGCGACGGGCAGCATCACCGCGCAGGCGAGGGTGGCGGGCATGACCGGAAAGAGGCCGATACCGAAAAGGGTGACGGCGAGTTCGCGTTTGCGTCCTTCCCGGGAGAGAAGGGCGCCGGTTTGTTGCGGGGAGGCGGTGAAGATCCACTCGCTGTTGCCGGGCAGGGAGGCGGTGCATGAGCGTCCCCCGACAGCTTCGGAGGCAAGGAACGGGCGCAGGGAGCGCGCGAGGGGCCAGCGCGAGACCCATTCGCGCAGAGTCATCGAGACGCGGGCTTTGCGGCAGGAGAGGGTGTGGGGCAACGGGCGGATTTCGAGTTTTGCGGCGACGATGGCGACTGCCTGCACATTGGTCCCGACGGGAAGCGGATCGCACAGGACTTCTCCCGGAGCCCAAACCACCCACCCTTCGGGATCGGAGGCGTCCACAACCAGCCCCTCCGCCTTGGCCGCCATCGCAAACGCGCCCGGATCGACCCCGCGTCCCGCAACGCGCCCCATGCCCGGTGCGGCGAAGAGCAGGCGGCGGAGAATGCCGCGCAGCGTTCGAACGGGATTATCCACCGAGAAGTTTGAAGAAGTGGAAGGGGGCGGTCAGATCGCGGTCGGTGAAGGCGAGGGCGGCGGAGATGGCAACGACGGCGACAGTACAAAGAATGACCAGCGGGCTCTTGAGCAGGTGTTCGGGTTCGAGACGGGCTTCCTCCTCGGTCATGGCGCGGTTGAGGTAAACGAGGATGGCGGTGACCACCAGTGGGAAGACGAAGACGAGGTTGGGGCGGTAGGTTGTGATGGCGATGCCCATGCAGAAGCAGAAGAAGTTCGCGTGGGTGACCATTGAGAGGACGAGGGATTTTTCGGTGTAGACGCGGAAGGATTTCCTGTAGCGTCCGCTGCGTTCGGTGTCGCCGATGAAGCGGAATTCGGCGTAGCGTTTTCCTGCCATGAGAAGAGCGCCGAAGAACCACCAGGCCATCACGATTGAGAGCGGGGGGAAGGAGGCGGCCGGCGCGAGGGCGTACCACCCGAGCCACAGACGGATCGGGTTGTTGAACGACTCGGCGATCACATCCAGAAAGGCCCTGTCCTTGAGGCGCAACGGCTGCACGTTGTAAACCACCCCGCTCAGCAACAACAACCCGAGTGCAATCGTGTAGCCCGCATTGAAAATCCACAGCGCCATCGCGAATCCCAGCAGGCAAAGCGCCCCCATCATCACCCACAAAACCGGCACACGCACACGACCCGAGGGCACCGGCCGGTCCTTCTTGGTCGGGTGGAGGCGGTCGAACGGCGCATCGAGGATCTCGTTGAGGATGTAATTGGCCGAGGCGATGAAGCAGGCCGGCACGAGCGAGAGGGCCGCCATCACAAAGGTGTGCGCGGAAACCGTCATTTCCGGCGCCGCGCCGCCGAATGGAAAGGCAAGGAGCGCAATGGCCACAAGGTGGCCGAAGACGATGAAAATGTTCTTCAGCCAGTGGTCCGGCCGCATGACGTTGAGGTAGTCGAGCATCGTGGTTCTTGGTGTCGTTGTTGCGAATCAGGCCCGGACTGTCACATGCGGGGTCAGAGTTTTTCGTAGAGGCCCTTGTCGCGCCGCTTCATGACCGTGAAACCGGCTTTTTTTGCGTCGGCGACGGAAAGGGGCTTGAGGATTTTCGGTGTGTGGGGAACCGAGAGCACTTTGCGGACGGGTTTTTTGCACAGCGGACAGTGGGTGAGGGGAGGCCGTCCGGCGGGCCGCCGCAGCTCGAAACGCCCGCCGCAGACCTTGCAGCTTTCCCTGACGCCCTCGTATTCGTAAATCGGCATGGCCGCGTGACCCGTTGCGGGAACGGGCCGGGACGGTCACCAGCTCGACTTGGTCACGCCGGGGATCATGCCGGCGGAGGCCAGCTCGCGGAAGGTGATCCGTGAAATTTTGAAGCGGCGCATGTAGGCGCGCCGGCGTCCGGTGATCTGGCAGCGGCTGACGAGGCGTGTGGGACTTGCGTCGCGCGGAAGCTGGGTGAGCGAGGCGTAATCCTTGTTCGCCTTGAGCTCCGCGCGCAACTCCGCATATTTTTCAACTGTGCGGCGCTTGCGCGCATCGCGTTCTTTCCATCCTTTTTTTGACATAAGTGGGCCGGAATCCTACGGGCACTCTCCGCCCGACGCAAGCGCTAATTTTATCTCGCCCGGACCGAAGCGATGCGCTTTGATGAAGCGTCCCTCATCCCGGCCATGAACCCGATCCGACGATGTCTCTTTGCAGCCCTTTCCGGACTGGCCCTTGCCGCAGCCGCGCACGCGCAGCCCGCGCAGCCCGGTGCCGCCGATTCCCGCATCCCCGAATCCCTGCGCCCATGGGAGGCATGGGCGACATGGGGCATCCGGGACATGGTTTGCCCGCCGGTTTACAACGATTTTGCGAAGCGGGTGTGTTTGTGGCCCGGCAGGCTGGAGTTGACCGTTGAGGCGACCGGGGGCGTTTTCCGGATTGCCGGGAGGATGTCGGCGGAGGGGTGGTTTCCCCTGCCGGGGGACAAGGACCACTGGCCGCTGGGCGTGGTGGTCAACGGGCGTGAGGCACCGGTTTTGAACCGCGAAGGGGTTCCTTCGGTGCGGCTTGGGCCGGGCGAGCACGCGATTGCCGGGAGGCATGCATGGGAGGGGGTTCCGCAGCGCCTGCGGGTTCCGCCTGAATATGGCATTGTCTCGTTGGTTTTGTCCGGTGAGCGGGTTGAGAGGCCCTCGTGGGATCCGGCGGGATTTTTGTGGCTCAAGCGTGATGCTACGAGCGGGGAGGCCGACCGGGATTTTTTGGGGGTGAATGTGTATGGGTTGCTTGAGGACGGGATTCCGATGTGGTTGCGCCTTGAGGTGGAGATGACGGTTTCCGGGAAGAGCCGGGAGGAGGATGTGGGGGCGGTTGTGCCGGAGGGCTGGAACCTGGCGTCGGTTGAGAGCCCGTTGCCGGTGTTCATCGATGAGGAAGGGCGGATGCAGGCGCAGGTGCGTGCGGGCCGGTGGGTGGTGCGTGTTGCGGCGTTCCGGATCGACAACCCGGCCACCCTGTCTGTCCCGCAGGGCGTGCGTCCGGCTGCCACGGAGGTCCTGCTCGGGCTGCGCGCAAACCCCGGTTTCCGCACCATCGAAATCAGCGGCGCCCCGTCGGTTGATGTCACGCAAACCACTTTTCCCGCTGCGTGGCGGGAATTTCCCGTCTTCCAGTGGAACACGGCGGAAACTCTGGAGATCAACGAGCGCGTCCGGGGCATGGGGGACCGGCGTCCGTCGGGCCTGCGTGTGCACCGCGAGTGGTGGCTGGACGAGAGCGGGAATGGATTCACCTTCCGGGACTCCCTTTCGGGTGGCATGCAGGAAATCTGGCGACTGGACGCCGCGCCGGGACAGGAACTCGGTGCCGTCCGCAGCAACGGCCAGGGCCAGCTCATCACCCTCAACCCGGAGACCGGCGTCCCCGGTGTCGAAATCCGCACGCGTTCCATCGCCCTCGAGGCAACCGGGCGGATGGCGCGTGCCGCGTCCATGCCGGCCACCGGGTGGGATGCCGACGCCGACGGCCTTGATGTGACCCTCAACCTGCCTCCCGGGTGGAGACTCATGGCTCTCTTCGGGGCCGACTCGGTGCGCGGTGACTGGCTCACCCAGTGGACCCTGCTGGACCTTTTCCTGCTGCTGATTTTTTCCCTTGCCGTTTTCCGGCTGTGGGGGTTCGGACCGTCGGTGCTGGCGTTTGTGGCGTTCGGGCTCACGTATCACGAGCCGGGAGCTCCGACCTATTTGTGGTTGTTGTTGTTGATT
>CAZGNH010000052.1:0-2184 GCA_964527025.1 uncultured Chthoniobacterales bacterium
GGTTCTCACCGATGGCCGATTTGCCCGGAAAGATAACCAGGCGGCTTTCGTCGAAGTGCGAGGCAATTCCTTCCTCGACATACCCGGGCGCGAAGCGCGGGTGCATGGGCTCGTAGCGGATTCCACGGACCGTGTAGGGCCGGTATTTGTATCCTTCGAAGGAGCCGCCCCCGCAGCCGGCGAGAAAAAGCACCCCCGCCAGCACCAGATTTTTCACGATGCGTTTCCGACACACATCGTCCGGATCAGTGGATCTCTTTGGACTCGAACTCGACGCCCCCGAGGAAGCGCGCAAGGAGATTATAGAGCAGGGCAAAGATGGAAAAAAAGATAAAGCCGAGAACGGCCATGAGGACGGGCATCAAGAGGTAAATGACGGCCATGATCTGCATGTCTTTTCCTCCGAAGAAAAACAGTGGAATGCCAATCAGGGAGTAAATCAGTCCAAAGAGAATGTAGAGGGCCACGACGATCTTGCTGGATTGAAGAACGGATATGCGGGTGATTTGGAATTTCATGGTTGGGTTGGTTGGTGATTTGGGGATCTTCGGAAGCGAATTGGAATTTTTCGGGCGGAGGGGGATCACGCTGCGATGCGGGCGATGATTTCGTCGGCAAACTCGGAGCATTTGATCTTGGTGGCACCATCCATGAGGCGGGCGAAGTCGTAGGTGACGCGTTTGCCCGAGATGGTGTGATTGAGGCCGCTGATGATGAGGTCGGCGGCTTCGTTCCATCCGAGGTGGCGCAGCATCATTTCGCCCGAGAGGATGACCGAGCCGGGGTTGACGACATCCTGGTTGGCATATTTGGGGGCGGTGCCATGGGTGGCTTCGAAGATGGCGTGGCCGGTCACGTAGTTGATGTTGCCTCCGGGGGCGATGCCGATGCCGCCAACCTGCGCGGCGAGGGCGTCGGAGAGGTAGTCGCCATTGAGGTTGAGGGTGGCGATCACGTCGAAGTCCTCCGGGCGCGTGAGCACCTGCTGGAGGGTGATATCGGCGATGGCATCCTTGATGATCAGGCCGCCGGGCAAACGGCACCACGGACCCCCGTCGATCTCGACCGCGCCGAATTCGTCCCTTGCCGTCTCATAGCCCCAATCGCGAAATGCACCCTCGGTGAACTTCATGATGTTCCCCTTGTGGACGAGGGTGACCGATTTGCGCCCTTGGTCGAGGGCGTATTGGATGGCGGCCCGCACAAGGCGCGCCGTGCCGGTTTTCGAGACCGGCTTGATGCCGATGCCGACAAGCTCGGGCGTTTCGGCAAAACGGATTTTTTTCACATGGGCGGGGAAATTGGCGCGGAGGAATTCGATGGTGGCCATCGCCTCGGGACTGCCGGCCTCGAAGTCGATACCCGCGTAGATATCCTCGGTGTTTTCACGGAAGATGACCATGTGGACTTTTTCCGGTGCTTTGACGGGACTCGGGACGCCCTTGAAATATTGGATGGGGCGCAGGCAGACATAGAGGTCGAGCATTTGGCGCAAGGCGACATTGAGGGAGCTGATGCCCCCGCCGACGGGGGTTGTGAGAGGGCCCTTGATCCCGACAAGGTATTCCCGGAAGGCGGCAACTGTCTCGTCGGGCAACCACGTCTCAAAGCGCTTGAAGGCCTCCTCGCCGGCAAAAACCTCAAACCAACGAATCTCCCGGGCGCCCCCATACGCCTTTTCAACGGCCGCATCAAACACCCGCTGGCTCGCCGCCCAAATATCCGGACCCGTCCCGTCACCGCGGATAAACGGAATAACCGGTTGGTCGGGCACATGGAGTTTGCCATCGATGATGGCGATCTTGTCGCCCGCAGGCGGAGTCACATTAAATGTTGCCATAAGTGCGGAAGTATCGGGAACACTGCGCTTCATGCAAAGAAAATCCGCCCGCCGACTTTTCCCTTCAAGCGACGGACGCCTTATCGAGGCGTCCCTACCACCCGGAGGAGGGCGCCCTGCGGCGCACTCAGAACCTTGAGCCTGTCGAAACGGCTTCGCGCGTGGCGGCTTGGCTTCACGATGCCCGGGGTTCGGGGATGTGGCCGGTGATCGTGAAATCACCCGTGGTCCGCATCCATGTGTCGAGCTTCCGGGCGAGGTCTTCCTGTGCCTCCCGCAAGACCGGGTCGCCGGCGCGGTTGGTCCATTCACGCGGATCTTCGGACAAGACATACAGCTCCTCG
>CAZGNH010000053.1:0-2422 GCA_964527025.1 uncultured Chthoniobacterales bacterium
GTATGCACTCATACAGCCCTCCCCCGATTCCGCGCCCGCCTTGTCCCAGCCAGCCTCGCGCGGCGTCTCGCGACGAAGTTTGTGAGAGATGCGGGTTAAACTGGCCTTGCATGCACGCTTCGTGGACGTGGCAGCCTCTCACCCTTCGGCAAGCCGACGGTCGAAGCGCGGTGCGCGGTGCGCGTAGAACGGGTAGCGCGAGGTGTCGCCGTCCGAGGGTTTGAAACGCCAGTGTTTGTAGGACCACAACCAGCACTCCGGGTGCTCGCGGATCGAAGGTTCGAGGGAGTCCCACGTCATTTGGGCGAGGCGGCGCGGGCTTGAGCCGGGGGAAAATTCCAGGCTGCGGTGGTAGATCATGCGGTAGGGGGAGCGGGTGCCCGGGCGGAATTCGACCGGCACGATCTGCGCACCGGTGCGCAGGGCGAGGGCCGCATGCATTTGGGTGACGCTTGTTTGCAGGCCGCCGAACTGCTCGATCACGACACTGCCCTTGGCGGGGTCAAGACAGAGGTCGCAGAGCATGCCGAATTTCCCTCCGGCGCGCAGGTGCTTGAGCATGCGGATCATCGCGCGCTCCTGGGGGATGACCCAGTGGCCCGAGCTGCTGCGCAGGCGGTCAAAGACCGGGCCGAGGAGCGGGTTGCGGAACTGTTGTGCGACGAGTGGCACGGGGCGCAGCGTGTAGGCCCCGACCAGCCCGACCCACTCAAAGTTGGAAAAGTGCATGGTCGGGTAGATGGCGGCGATTCCGTCCTGTGTGTTGCAGGGGGTCAGGTCGAGTCCCTCGCAGGCGACGAGGCGGGCGGCCACTTCGCGGGTCACGTTCGGAGACCAAAAGACTTCCAGGACGGTGCGGGCGAAGGTTGCGAAGCTGCCGCGGGCGACCTGCCGGCGTTTGGCGGCATCCATTGTGTCGCCGAAGGCGGCGCGGAGGTTGGCATCGGCGACGGCGCGCCCGTGCCCGTCGGCCGCCCAGTACATTGCCCCGAGACCCGCGCCAAGCACCCGCAGCATCCCGTAGGGGAGCCGCGCCGCCACCCCGGAGACCATCTGCACCCCGAGAGCCTCGATGCGGTGGCGGATGGAAAGTGCCATCCCGCGGGTCAGGATTCCTCGATGCGCGGAAAAACCGGAACCGGTTTTCCGAGAACGTGTCCGTTGGGCAGAAGTCCCCATGTGGTGTCCGCAAACGTGGGTCCGGCGGTGACTCCGAGCTGGGCGAGGATTTCGGATGCGGCCTGTGGGATGGCGGGTGCGTGGAGGATGGCGCAGATGCGCAGGGCTTCGGCGAGGGAGTAGAGGATTTCGTCGAGTTGGGCGGCGGCGGCGGGATCTTTGGCAAGTTTCCACGGGGCGGTCTCTTCGATGTAGCCGTTGCAGCGGGTGACCAGCGAGGCGGCGGCTTCGAGGGCACCACCGGGTTCGGCCGCGCGGTAGTGATCGAGGCAGTGGGCGGCGGCCTCGTCGGCAAACGGGCGCAGGGCGCACTCCGCCGGGCGGCGCAGGACCCCCTGCCGGTAGCGCGCGGCCATGTTGAGGGTCCGGTTCAAGAGATTGCCCAGACCGTTGGCGAGTTCCGAGTGATACCGCGCAAGCAGGCGTTCTGTCGAAAACTCCATGTCCTGGCCCGTCACCGCCTCGCGCATCAGGTAATAGCGCAGGGCCGTGGCCCCGAAACGCTCAACCAGCGCCACGGGATCCACCACATTCCCGAGACTCTTGCTCACCTTGTCGCCGCCCACATTGATGTATCCATGCACCAGCAAACGCGGCATGTCGTCGTCGGCAAACCCCATCGCGTGCAGCATGATCAACCAATAAATCCCGTGGGCCGGCACGAGGATGTCCTTTCCAATCACCTGATAGTCGGCCGGCCAGAGGTCCTTGAAGCGTCCCTCGCGCCCGTAGCCCGCGAAGCTGATGTAGTTGATGAGCGCATCAAACCAGACATACGTCACAAAGGACGGGTCGAACGGCAGCTCGATCCCCCAGGCCAGCCGCTCCTTCGGACGCGAAATACACAAATCCGAACTCATCTTCCCGACCGCATTGCGCAGCTCGGTCTGGCGGAACGCCGGCACGACCAGATCCGGCCGGCGGGCCAGCAATTCCAAAAGCCACGCGCGGTTCTCCTCGAGACGGAAATAGTAGTTCTCTTCCTCGAGATAAACGACCTCGCCCCAACCGGCATCAAACGTCCCGTCCGGGTTGCGGTCCTTGTCGGTCAAAAACTGCTCTTGACGGATACTGTAGTGGCCCCCGTGACGCGCCTTGTAAATTTTCCCGTCTGCGTGAAGGCGGTCGAGGATTCCGCGCACGCAATCCCCATGCAGCGGGTCGCTGGTCGCGGCCCATGCGTCGTAGGAAATATCCAGCCGGGACCAGAGGTCCAAAAATTTGCCGGTCATGGCACGTGCGA
>CAZGNH010000054.1:0-4715 GCA_964527025.1 uncultured Chthoniobacterales bacterium
GCGATCATCCAGGCTGTTCGCGTGCCCGACGCCATTCCTCCGGCCCTGCCCCCCCACCCGCAACTCGCTTCCGTGCTCGCAGCCGACATCCAAGCGGCCAGAGAAAGTTCCGGGCCGGCATCCCTTGCCATCTCAACCGAAGCCGCCAACAACTTCCTTGCAAGCCTTGTCGCCGGCGTCGACACGCCTCCCGGCAGCTTCCGGGCCGTGCTTGAACGCGCCTACGTGACCACGGACACCGGCGCCCTGACCCTTGGCGTGGAACAGCGCATCCGCTCGTTTTCCATACACCTGCGTCTCCGCATGCGCCCGACAGTCACCCCGCAGGGAGTCGAAGTGGATTTTGTTTCGGGCAGTATCGGGAGGCTGCCCGTGCCGGGCACCCTGGTGCCCATTTATGCCAAAACGTTCAACGGCCTGTTTGAGTCTTTGGAAAATCCGGTCAAATGGTTTTCGAATGCTTCGTCGATCCATCTTTCCGCCCGGGGGGCGACGGTCGCATGGCCCGGAAGCGCACGGCGGTGACACCGTCTTGAGCCTCTCCGCACAACCCGGCACCCGGCGGTTTCTTCTCACACAGGCCACTATTGCCTGCCTTGTTTGCGCGGGATCCGCCGCCGACCCCAATCCCTCCCCGACGCCCCTGCAACGAACGCTCAGCGCCTCCGGACAATTTGCGGTCCATGGGGGGAAGTCCGCCGACCGACTTGCCGTCGCACGGCGTGCCGACCGCCTCCGCGAAGCATGGCGCACGCTCATGGGATTGAACGAAACCCACACATGGCCCGTCATCATCCGCCTCGCGGAATCCCCCTCCCACAAAAAGGAGGGCCTCCGCACAGCCCTCTTCCTCGGTGACGGCGACACAATCAAAATCCAGATCGATGTGCCCCGCGGAATCCCGGCAGGAGCCGACCTTGAACTCGAAATCATCCGTGCCCTTGCTTTGGAATATGCCTACCGCGAGGCACGGCCCCGTGAGGGCAAACCCTACACCCTCCCTCCCTCCTGGTTGATCGAGGGGCTGTGGCAGGAAATCACAGGCAGGGAAACCGGATTGTCCTCCGCGCTTTTCGCACAACTGGTCAAAGCCGGCCCGCCCCCGAAGCTGGAAGCCCTTGTGCGGCAGCGTCCGGAGGCGATGGATCCCACTTCGCGGGCGGTTTACCGCGCCCAGGCCATGACCCTTCTGCGTGCCCTGCTCGCATCGCAGGAGGGGCGGCAGGGGCTGGCCTCCTACCTCTCCGCCCTGCATGCCACGCGACCAAACGACCCGGCGGCCCTCCTCGCCGCCTATCCGTCCCTCAACGAAGATCCGGGCGCGCTGGTCAAACTCTGGACCCTCGCCATGGCGCGCGCCTCGACGGCCGACCGGGTCGAAAAACTCTCCGTCCGGGCCACCAATGAACACCTTGTCCGGCTCCTCGATGCGATCCGCGCGCCGGAAGGAACCGGAAAGCAACAAGCGCCCGTTGAAGGGCCTGCGGCGATGCCGTCCCTCGCGCGGGAGGAATCCGGCAGAAACTCCCTGCGCCGCCTCACTGAGGATCTCCTGCGCCTCGAGGGTCGCGCCCACCCGCTCCTGCGACCGGTCGTCGAAGAATACCGGGATGTCGCCTCCGACCTTGCCACGCGAAAAACCCGCGGTGCCGACAAACGCCTCGCCGCCGCCGCCGAACTCCGGAAAGCCATTCTGTCCCGGGCAGAAGCCGTGGCCGATATGCTCAACTGGTTCGAAGCCACACAAATTGAAACCCCCGCCTTCACCGACCCCCCCGGCAGCGATCCATCCCGGGCCGTCCCGCCGCGTGCCGACCCCCTCACACTGGAAATCGATTCCGCCCAACGATCCCTCTCCCGGTGAAGAAGAGCATGCGCGCCCTCCTGCTCTCAGCAACCCTCGCCGCCTGCGCCGCCTGCGCCGGAACCCGCACCGGCTCTCCACCCGGATCCATCGGGCCGGCTCCCGCGCCACGGCCCACCAGACCCGGCCCATCCTCGGACCAGGTCTGGCTTGTGGAAATGCTCACCCAGCGGCTCGAACTCTCCGCCGCCCTCGCATGGTCGGTCTTTGAGGGCACCGACCGGGACGGGGAACTTGCGCGGGCGCGGTTTCTGGCCCTCGTGGAACAGGCCGCGCGCGCCGGCCTGCCTCCGGAGCCCGCCGCCGCTTTTTTCGGGCAACAAAACCGCGCGGCGGAAGCATGGCAAAAACTCCTTTTCCGCCGGTGGGCCGACCCGCGGAGGCGTCCGGCGGCGCCTGCCCCCCCCGGGGAATCCATCCGTTCCCAAATGGATGCCGTCGACTTCCAAATCATCGCCACCCTGCTGCGGCTTGGAAATTTCCCGCAGGGGAAGGAATTGCGCGCCTTTGCCATCAAACGCTTCAAAGAGCGCGGCATCCCCCGCACCGTGGCCACAAGCGCCGCCGCTTCCTTCTGAGCACAAGACCCCCCCGCACACAGATGTTTACAGTCCGGCCCGTTTGGCCTTAAAACAAAGCGGTGAGCGGCACGGAAAGCGAAAGCAGGAACGAAAGGCGCTTCGAGGGCATCGGGGTGGCCCCCGGAATTGCCCGGGCGCCCATTGTCGTGCACTGGGAGGACGACGAGGAAATTCCGGTGCGTGAGATCGATCCGGAGGATCTGCCCGCCGAGATTGCCCGGTTTGAGATGGCGCTCATTGCGACCCGCGCCGAACTGCTCGAAATCCAGCAGAAAATTGCCGATTCCATCGGGGCAAGGGATGCGAGCATTTTTGACGCACACCTGCTCGTCGTCGAAGACCGAACCCTCATCGACGAAGTCCTGCGCGCCCTCGGCGAAGAACATCTCAATGTCGAACACCTCTTCGCGCGCGTCTCGGAACGCTACATCGAAACCCTCGAAAAAATCGACGACCCCTACCTGCGCGAGCGCATCGTGGATATCGACGACGTGACCCGCAGGGTGCTCCGGCACCTGATGGGCAAGGGACCCCGCGCCATCGCCACAGGCGAAGGCAAACACATCCTGGCCGCCCGCGTGCTCGCCCCGTCGGATACCGCCCTGCTCGACCGGGGCAAGGTCATGGGCTTCGTCACCGAAGCCGGCAGCAAAACCTCCCACGCCGCCATCATGGCCCGCGCACTGGGCATCCCCGCCGTCGCCGGCCTCCACGAAATCTTCAAGGTCGTCGAAACCGGCGACGACGTCCTCATCGACGGCACCGCGGGACTCCTTGTCCTCAACCCGACGGAAGAAACTCTCGCCGAATACGGACGCATCGAGGAGCACCGCGAACAGGTCGAAGAAGCACTCGACCTGATCCGCGACACGGTCCCGGCCACCAGCGACGGACGGCGCATCGTCCTCTCGGCCAACATCGAACTGCCCGAGGAAATGGCCGACGTCACGGCCCACGGCGCCGAGGGAGTCGGGCTCTTCCGCACCGAGTTCCTCTACCTCAACCGCGACGCACCCCCGGGCGAACTCGAACAACTCGAAAGCTACCGCCTCGTCGCGGAAAAGGCCGCCCCCCACGCGGTCATTATCCGCACCCTCGACATCGGCGGGGACAAATTCGCCCACAATCTCGGCCTCGCCAAAGAAGAAAACCCCTTCCTCGGATGCCGCGCCATCCGGTTCTGCCTCGAACACCCCTCGATCTTCAAACCCCAGCTCCGCGCCATCCTGCGTGCCGCCACCGCGGGCAATGTCCGTCTCATGTACCCCATGATCTCCGGACTGGATGAATTGCGCCACGCCAACTCGGTCCTCGAAGAATGCAAAACGGAGCTGCGTGACGAGGGTCTCGAATTCCGCGGAGACCTCGAGGTCGGCATCATGATCGAAGTGCCCGGCGCCGCCCTCTCCGCCGACCACCTCGCCCGTGAGTGCGCTTTCTTCAGCATCGGCACCAACGACCTTATCCAATACACCCTCGCCGTGGACCGCGTGAACGACCGCATCTCCTACCTCTTCGACCCGACCCACCCCGCCGTCCTCCGCATGATCAAGGGTGTGGCGGACGCCGCCCACGCCGCAGACATCTGGGTCGGAATCTGCGGAGAAATGGCCGGCGACATCGCCCTCACCCCCCTCCTGCTTGGCCTTGGCATCGACGAGCTCAGTACTTCGCCAAGGAATGTCCCGCGGGTCAAAAAGGCCGTTCAGTCGCTTGCAATGAGTTCGTGCGAGGCCCTTGCCGGCGAGGCGCTCACAATGGATTCCGGCCCCGCCATCTTCGGCAAGTCCCTCCAGATGGCCGATGCCTGCTATGGCGACATCATCGCCTGAAGCTCAGGGTTTCAGAGAGCGGATGGAGTCCTTGAGTGTGTCGATCCCCTGCGCGCCGAGGGTGAGCAGGAGGACAACGACCACGGCATAGAAGGCGGCCGCCAGCGCCCCGAGCGCGAAACTTGCCACGGCGAACAGCCCGTCATCCTCGGAGAGCCCCACGCCGACCAAAAAAATGACCATGGCAGGGGCGGTGTTTGTGAGCGGGATGGGGAGAATCATCAGGCAGCTCATCAGGAGGGTCAGCCACCCGAGGGCCGCGCGCCCGGCGGGCCGTCCGATCCACTGCATGCGCGGGTGGATGAGTTTCTCGATGCGGTGGAGGAATGCATTGGCGGCACCGAAGAGCTTCACCGCGGTTGCATGCTTGAGCGAGCGCGATCTTGCGAAACCGGGAAGCACCGGGTGCTCGCGAAGCAGAATCATCTGGATGCTCAG
>CAZGNH010000055.1:0-7180 GCA_964527025.1 uncultured Chthoniobacterales bacterium
ACGGGGTCGCTCCCGCCCGTGCCGTGGGTGTCGGCGTGTGCGGCGAGGCTCAGCGTCTCGCTGCCGTCCTCGTTCGTCTCGCTGTCGATCCCGTCCCCCGCGCGGTACGGGCCGTCGGTGGCGGTGCCGACGTATTCCTCTACGCTGGTCCAGTCGACCTCCGTAAAGGGTCCGTCAAAAATTGCGGTTCCGTCGGGGCTGGGTAGCACCTGGAGACTTCCGGCGTATCCAATCCCCATGTAGTCGCCGGCGGAATCATAAACGCGGATCTGGATGCGGTAGCTTTCGGCGGGGAGCGCGGAGAGGTTGGGGGGAAGGTCGATTTGTACGATTCCGCCCGCGGCGTTGGCAATGCTGCCGATGCGCTCGATAAAGAGGGTGCCCAGGTCGCTGCCTTTCCATGCATGGCATTTTACGGTGTGGGCGGCGTCGAGGGCCACCGGCTGGCTGTCGCGCTGGAAGGTGCAGAGGATTCGCACGGTCTCGCCCTGGTACCACTGCAGGAGGTCCACTTCGCGGGGGTGCCCCACCTGCGGCGCGGAGGCCTGGGTGATGTCGCTGCGGAGAGTGATGGTGCGGAGGGGGGCTGTGCTCATGGTGGGAGGGGGACGGGGCGGTTGTCAAAAAAAAGAGCCCGCCGGGGTGCCGGTGCGGTCGGCGCCCCGGCGGGCTGTGGGTGCGGGGTGTGCCCGCTTACACGCTGAGCGCGTCTTTCCAGTAGGCAAACGCTTTGGGGTAGCGGACCCCGACGTCGGCGAACATGTTCTGGGTCACCTGCACTTCGCCGGTCTTGGCGAGGGTGTATTCGTCGACCACCACGTCGAGGCCGCCCCACATGCCAATGAGCAGCTCTTCCCAGTTGCCAAAGATGGACGCGCTGCAGATTTCGCTGCTGGTCCCTTTGGTGAGGTTGCCGGGAAGGGTGTTGGTCATGGCGACGGGGTACCCGTTGATCTGCGCCTGCTCCTGCAACGCGACGGAGGCGTTCGTGAAGCGGGGCACGGATTTGGTGTAGCCGTTGACTTTCGCCTCGAGCACGTAGGCGCGGCGGCCCATGCCGACGTTGTTTTCGTTGACCTTGGTTTCCAGGGACACGAAGTCGGACAGCGTCGGGAGCTTGCCGTGGCGGCCGAGGGCGACTTCGGTGGCGTTGGTGCCGAGGGTGAGCACGCCGAGGGGCTGGTTGTTGTTCCCGGTGCCGCGGAGGGCGCCGTACTGCAACTGCACCGCCAGGGCTCCGGCGAAGTCGTCGCGCACCATCTGCTCCACGCCAATGCTGGACTGCAGGAGCATCTGCTTGGTGTAGGGGACGGTGGCTCCGACACGCTTGGGGCTCATGGTGAGCTGGCCGAGCGTCATGCTGGCGTCGGTGAGCTCTTCGGCTTCCGCCACCCATTCGCCGTTCGCACCGGCAGTCTTGCGGGGAATCACGAGGTTTCCGGACAGGCCGCCAAGGAAGCGGGCGCCGAGGGCGGTGAGCACCAGGCGGTTGCGCAACACGTCGATGAAGCTGCCGCTCTGGAAGTCTTCGGTGATGATGTTGGCGCCTTCGTCGGCACTGGTCAGGTCTCCGGACGCACGCTTCAGGAAGTTGCGGTGCAGGCAGATGTAGGGGATGCCCACACCTTTGATCATGGCACCGGCTTCCCGGGCTTCGCGTTCGGCCTCCTGGTGCATCTCGCGCTCAAAGCCGTCGATCTGCTTGTCCTTGAACGATCCGCAAATCGCCCGAACCATGGAGTAGCTTTCAACCTGCTGCTTCTCTTTCTGGCTCAGCGCGTCGTACTTGCCGGCAAGGGGCTTGTGTCCGGCGGCGAGTCTCTCCAGAGCAAGTTCCTTGAACTGCTCCAGGGGCATTCCGTCGCGGGCGGCTTTTTCGGCTTCGTCGCCGAGGCGGTGGGTGCGGCCAATGGCAAGGATGCTTTCGATCCGCTGGCGCTCTTTGGTGACCGCGTCGGTGCAGGCGCCTTCGAGGGCCTTCTGGTGGTCTTCGGTCTGTGTCGGTTCCATGATGGTTACCTTTGCTTTCGGGGGGGGGTTAGTGGATCGGCCGACGCCCACGGTGGTGTCTGCCGGAATGCTGACAATCGAGACCTCAATCGGTCTCCATTTGGTGACCCGGTATTCTGCCGGATCGCTCGCGGTTGCTTTTTTGCTGAGTTCCATGTCGAGGACTTCGTATCCAACACTCACGTTCCCACGGATGCCGGCGTCGACGTCTGCCTGGATCTCTTTGGCCAGGGCTCCCGCCCCGAACCGGATGACCGCCCGTCCCCGGGCGTCGGAAATGGTTGCGCTGTCCACCACGCCGATCTGTTTGTCGGGGTCGTGCTGCAGGAGCAGCGGAGCGCGGCCGCTGCTCATCCAGTCCATGTGCACCTCCTCCGCACGGTGCCCGAGGATCTCCATCCCGAAAAATCGCTCATACGGCTCCTCGCTGGAAAAACTGAGCGCGTAGCTGACCTTGCCGTCGTCTCCTTCCGCCCGGGTGAGCGTGCCGAGGCGGCGCAGGGGCCGGTCGGATTCATTGATCTGGCGAAGGAGGGTTTTGATTTCGGGGTTCATGGTGCGGGCTCGTCGGTGAGGGTTTCGGGGGAGATGTCCACGGGTTTGTTCTTGAGCCAGTGTAAGGGATGCTTGTCGCCTAAGATTTCAATTTCCATGTCGATCACCTCGTTGTATTCCTCCAGGCTCATGCCGCTCTCTTCTTCGATCAGGTGCGTCAGCAAAATGGAGCCGTTCTGCAACCCAAGGGTGTGCGCCTCCTGCTGCTGCTTGGGATTCACCCACTGCCAGCTCCGCCCTCGATAGCGGTGGTCGGCAAATTTGGTGTATTTTTCGGGCGGCAGCTTCAATGCCGTCCCGAAGTCGAGCGCAAACCGGAGCCACCGCAGATAGGCGGGGCTGACGGAAGTTTCGCCCCATTTGGTCTGCATCACCCGGCAGAAATCATGGTCGCTAAGTTCGGCGCTCCGGAGTCCGCTCCAGCTTACACTTTCGAGGTCCATGGCGGTCGTATTGTAACTGTAGTTGAGCCCGGCGCAGATGGAGCGTTTGATGCTCTTCACAAACGCCTCGTCGTTCATCGACGGCCAACTGGGATCAAAATCCTTAAACTCGAATCCGTCCGGAAGCACCTCAAACACCCCGGGGGCCACGTCTTCGGCGGGCATGGTGTCCACCCCTTCAATCCAATCGGGGGTCCCTTCCCCGGTCCGCTGGAAAAATCCCATTTTCGACGCCGCCACACGCGCCGCCACCACCGCCGCCATTTCGTAGCCGTCCAGCATCTTTTTCCGAGCCCCCACCGGCGCAAACCAGGTCACCCCGACCGTTTGGTCCGCCCGCTCCTGAATGAAGAAGTGGTCGATCCAATCTGCGGAAATCACCTCATGCCCGGTGAGCAGCGTTCCGGCGTAGTCGGCGCGGCGGAACCAGTAGGCCAGCGGGCGCTGCCATTCGTCGATCTCCACGCCGTTCCGGATCTCGTTTTGCGCCGCCGTCTTCGGGCGGCAGAGGGTATAGTCGAGGCGGCTGGGGTCGAGGTTGTGGCAGGCAAGCCCGTAGGGGTTGCCCGGGTCCGGCACCCAGCGGCGGAAGGCGTTGCCATACACCAAAAAATTCCGCCAGCTCAATCCGTCATGCTCCCGCCAGGTCAACCGGCGGCTCTTCGTACAGGTCGCACGGCGCCCCCAGTTTGCCCACTGGTCGCGGAGGTACCGGGCATCGGCCCGGTCGATCTTCCCGCTGCCGTTTTCCTTTGGCGTAGGGATGATCTGGATCCCCGTCGGGCCGAGCACGTTGGTTTCCATCAAATTCAAGAACCGGCGGCACATCGGGTCATTCTCCGCCAGATCCGCAGCGCGGCGGTTCAAGGTCACCATCGACCCCCGCAAACTGTTCTGGAACTGCTCAATCGACCCCGTCCAGTCAGCAAACAGACGGCCCGTGTCGGCCATGGAAAAACTCCGGCTCTGAATCGGTTTCAGCTCCGTCCGCACCAGCGGCTTCAATCCGTCATCGGTGCGCACCAACCGCAGACTCTTTGAACGGCGGCTCATGCGCTAAACCTCACCTGGCGGAATCTTCCAGAGGCCTGCCCGTTTCGAATGCGGGCCGCCTCCCGCTCCGCCGCGACTTCACGCCGGTACAGATCCCGCATTTTAACCAGGTCCGTCAGCGGAGTCTGCTTGATCGTCCGCCCGCGGATGGTGATCTCCACCGCGTCGTCAGAACTCCGCCCCTCAATCGTCGCCTCAATCGCGTCCAGCACCCGGCGGGCATGGCTGCGGCCGTCCAGGCCGTTCGGGCTCAACTCCGGATTGGGGAGGATCTCCAGCGTCCCCCGCGCCACATCCGTCTTGTTGCTGCCCGAATCCACCGACCGCAAAACAAAATCGTAAACCCCCGGCATCCACCCCGACGTCTCCGCCGAAGTCAGCGCAAAAGATTTGTCAGTCCCCTCAACCGTGTACACCGCCCCCCCGTTGAACAGCGTGTACTCATACGTTTCCCCCGCCGGTGCCGAGGTCGCCTCTTGCCAAGTGTACGCCGATCCGGCGCGAAGTTGATTCGGAATCATGGGCCGAATCTACCCCATGCTTGTCGCCAATTATTTCAAAAACGCATTCCACCCGGACCCCGCACCCGGCGCTTCAACGGCTGCCGCTTCTCAGGCCTCCCCGAATCCTCCTTCACCGAAGAATCCACCCTGGGCTTTTCAGTTTTCTGCTCTTCCAGATCCAGCTCCTGCTGTCCGAAAATTCGGGTCACCTCTTTCAACCCCCGCAGATGCAGCGCCGCAAACGCATAAACACTTGTGTCCAGCGGCTCATTTCGCACCCCCGACGGACAAACCCACTCCCGCCGCTGCCGGCCATGCTTCCAACTCACCTTCACCTCCTCGCTCACCAAACCCTCAAAAAACGCATCGTCTAGCGTGTCCCGGAAATGACAATACCCCGCCCCCTTCTCCATCACCCCAAGCTGCCCGTAGATCGTATCCTTCGCCGTCTCCGTCCCGATCATGTACAAGCGGATCCCATACGTCTTGATCCGCCCCCCGCGCTGCAACACCGGAGCCCCCGAACGGTTTGATCCCTTGAACGCATAAATCGGCAGGCGCTCCCGCTGGCACCTCTGAACAAAGCTGTATGCCTCATCCGTGAAATGCCCGCCCGTGTCAATCCCCCCAGCCGTCACCCGCACCGACCGGCACAAATCCAGCAGATACGTAAACAACTCATTCCACACCGACGCATGAGCCGGGTTGCCGTGGAAAACCGCGTAATCCTGCCGCCAGCACTCCAGCCCGTCGCCCCATCCAATAAGCTGCAACTCCAGCCGATCATCCTGCGTATCTACCCCAAACGTGAACAACCGCGTCCCCGCCGGCACCCCCTCCCAATGCTCCCGCCTCGCCATCAGCTTCGACGCCTCCGGCTTCTTCACCTTGTCCTCCGAAGGCCAGCCCCGATAGTATTTGTCCCAGCTCCTCAAATCAAATTTCACCTTGTACTTCAGCCACGTCACCGCCAGCGACGAAATCCGGCAATCCGCCCAGGCCGAATTATGACTCGCCAAATGATAACTCTCCCAGCCCGGCAGCCCGTTCTCATTCATCACCCGGAACTCGCCCCGCGCCACCGCCTCCACCTTCTCCCCCTCATCCAACATATGTTTGCAATGCGGGCACTCAATCCGCGCCGACGCCTTCACCAGCTCAAAATCCCAGCTCCCATCCTCCCGCCTCGCCTTCTGATCCCACACCAGCCGACCCACCGCGCAATCCTCATTCCCCGTATCCAGCACAAACTCCCCGCCGCATTCCGGACACGGAACAAACCATTCCTCCATCGTCCCCAGCCGGAAAAGATTCCAGATTTTTCCCGCAGTCGTCGTCGGAGAACTCGTCGCCGCCATCTTTGAATGATCCCGTGCCTTCCCCCGCTGCTCCGCCTGGGTCACAGAATCCCCCTCCTCCTCCGTTGCGTCCGGATGTTTGTCCACCTCATCCAGAATCACCAAATCCCCGCCCTTCTGCGCCAGGTTCCCCGCAGAATTCGAACCCGTAAAATTCAAAATCGACGCCCCGAGAAATTGCTCCAGATGCTGAAAGTTGTCCTTGTCCGCCGGAATCAGCGGCACCAGCCCCGGGGAATTTTCCACCATCGTCTTCCAGCGCGTCTTCGAAAAACTCCGCGCATTCGGAATCGTGTCCATAATCCAAAACACCCGCCCCTGCCGATGGCTCAGCCACCAGCTCACCCCCACCATCAGCGCAATCGTTTTCACCACCTGCGTCCCCGCCATAATCACCAGCACCTTTGAATCCGGGTTCCGGAAGAACTCCAGAATTTTTTTCACAAACGGAGTCAGATCCGTGTTGTACATTCCCTGCCCCACCGACGTCTCCAACGCCGTCAACATCACCGAACACTCCGCCCACTGAAAGACCGGCTCCGCACTCTCCGGCGCCAGCATCACCCGCACCAGCCCCGAAAGCTCTCTCTGAAAAACCAACTTCACTTCAAACCCCCTTCCAGCGCCGTCAGCATCCGCTGCACCTCCTCCTCAATCGCCTTTTCCGCCATTTCCGGTCTCCCCGGGTTGCATTTCACCGCCAACCGCGCCGCCATCCCTCGCAAACCCACCGCCAGCGGCGCCAAAATATTTCTCACAAAATTTTTCGCCTCCTCAAATTCCACCAGCATTCCCGCCCGCACGTCCAGCTCAATCTGTTCCGCCTCCACCTTCACCCGCGTCGCCGCCGCCTCCTTGTGAAGCCGCAACAAATTCCGTTGCTCCTCAAAGCCAACCGCCGCCTGCAAATGGTTCCAGATTTCAATTTCAGTTTTCCGCACCCGCTCCACCAACGAACCCTCCCCGCCCGACAACGCCGCCCCCGGCGCGCCCCCTTCATCAGCAGAGCAGTTAGATTCGAGGCCTTTCCCTCCATTCCGACCAGCCCCCCGCCCCTTCACCCTCAGCCGCCAGGCCGCCGCCTCCTCCTCACTATCCATCGGCATCCCATCCTTCACATACCGGCTTATCGTCTGGCGTGAAAGTCCCCACGCCCTCGCCAAATCCGACTGCCTGACAAAAGGTGACAATCCGTTACCCCTCATTTTGTCACCTCATCACCGCCCCGTGACACTCTCGCTTTATCTGCGCCCTTTTT
>CAZGNH010000056.1:0-2152 GCA_964527025.1 uncultured Chthoniobacterales bacterium
GCCATGCCGCTTGCCACGGGCCTTGCCGGGCGGGTCTTTTATGTTGCCGCGCGGCGTCCGGTTTCGGATCGGGCGCTCGTTGCGGCTGTTGCCTCGAGCATGGGGCGCCACGGGGTGACCCTGCCCCTGCCCGAAGCCCTCGTTCGCGCCGTGGCCGCAGCCGTCGATGCGGCCCCCGCCCTGCGCGAGCGACTCCCAAGCCTTACGCGCGACCGGGTGCGGGAAATTTGGCCGCGGCGCTGGGTTGTCGATCCCTCGGTTTTTGAGAGGGAGGCCGGATGGATTGCCAAGACCTCGCTGGCGGGCGCGGTGGACGCGGCGCGGATTGACTACGCTTCGCGGGGCCTGCTCTGAAAAAGCCCCCCTTTGGTCAGGCGCCGCCGGTGTTGCGACCGAGGAATTCGAGGCGCACGACGCGTCCCCCTTGGATCCATTCGACGACGTAGAGGTCCCCGTTGGGTCCCCATGCGGCTCCGTGGGGGCTGTTGAAAAGACCCGGCAGGACGATCGACTTTTGGACATTCGGCCAGCCCGTGAGGTGGCGCGCATTGGGTTGGTCGCCGATGGTGTCCACGAGATCGTTGGACGGCCCGACGATGACCGTGCGGCCGTACAGTTCGGGGATTGCGCAGTGGTCTCCGTGAAAGGTGAATCCGTCGGGGGAATGGAGGAAGGCGTCTCCCCATGTACCGAGAAAGGTCCCGTCGCGCGCGAATTCCTGAACGCGCCGGTTGCCACGGTCTGCGACGAGCAGGCGGCCTTCGCGACCGGGTCGTGGATCGACCGCCACTCCGTGAGGGCAGTTGAAGCGACCGGCCCCTTCGGTTCCGTCAAGGGTGAATTCGTGGGTCCCGTCGGGTGCATGGGCATGGACGAGATGCGCACCGTAGCCGTCGGCCACCCAGATGCGCTTGGTCTGACCCCCTTCGGTCTCCTCGGCCACCCAGGTGGGTGCAAAGGTCGCGCTTTGGTAGGCCGGGTGGTCGGGCTTGTCGATCTGCTGGCGCACATGCCCGTGCAGGTCCACAAGGTCCACAGAAGCAAGCGCCTCGTCGGTCAGCCAAAGCAGAAGCTCCTCCCCGCGCCCGACAAGCGTCAACCCATGCGCGCCGGGATATGTGCCCCAGCGGTCCAGAAGTTCCCCCGCCGGCGAGTAAATCAGCACCGCCGGAATGGCCTGGTGGAAGACCACGACGCGCCCGTCTGGCAACACCCCCACCCCGTGTGTGCGCATGTTGCCGACACCGCGACCCGGACACGGGGGAACCACCCACCCCTCGTGCCACCTCCACTTCGCATAACCCGTTTGGATGTCCATTGAAATCATCCGTTCACCCAATAGCCGGGTTTTCCTACCGGTCAAGCGCGCTGTTCCAACCGGCCAGGCGCTCCTTCTCGGCCTCGAAGAGCGCGTCGGCCGGGTCGAGGATTTCGATGTCCGTGATTTTGTCGCCTTGGGCGATGGCATTGACGACTTCCTGGCCGGAGGTCACTTCGCCGAAGACCGTGTGCTTGCCATCAAGCCAGGGGGTCGCGACGTGCGTGATAAAAAACTGGCTGCCATTGGTGCCGGGGCCGGCATTGGCCATGGAGAGGATGCCCGGCTTGTTGTGTTTGAGGGACGGGACGATTTCATCCCCGAATTTGTAGCCGGGCCCGCCACTGCCCGTGCCGGTCGGGTCGCCGCCCTGGATCATGAAGTCGGGGATGACGCGGTGGAAGGCGATTCCGTTGTAGTACCCCCGCTTGGCGAGGTTGAGGAAGTTGGCGGCGGTGACGGGCGTCTTCGAGGCGAAGACGGTGGCGGCGATATCGCCCTTGTCGGTTTTGATGAGGATGCGGATGTCGGACATGGCATCCGAGTTGGTGGCCTCCGCGCGGGCGAATGTCACGGCAAAAAGCATGCACAGGGGAAAAAGGCTGTTCTTCATGGGTGGGGAATGTGGCATGTTTGGAACCATGAATCAACCCGCCTTTGCCATAGGCCTCGTGCAACACGCCTGCGGATCCGACCGGGAAGCCAATCTGGCCGCCGCCGAGCGCGGCATCCGGAAGGCCGCCGCCCGCGGCGCCCGCATCGTCTGCCTCCAGGAACTCTTCACCTCGGTCTACTTCTGCCAGACCGAAGACCACAAATACTTCTCCCTCGCCG
>CAZGNH010000057.1:0-11625 GCA_964527025.1 uncultured Chthoniobacterales bacterium
CGTTTTTCCCCCGCCGGTCACTGCGGGTAGTCGAGGGCTTCGGGGATCATGACATGCGAGAGGGCGGTGGCGGCGCGGTCCTTGGCAAGGCGCGATCCGGTGAGGCATGTATTGACCTTGGCACTGAGTTTGAGGAAGGGCTGGAGGGAGGCTGTTTCCGGGCAGGGGCCGGCCTTGGCGGGGTGTTCCTCGTTGTCTTTGCGGAATTGGGCGGTGCCGCGGGCGCCGCTGGCGATTCCGGGGATGAGGCCTTCGAGTTCATCGAGTTCGGAGGAGCCGTAGCAGGCGGCGCAGGCTTCGCTGGTCCATCCGGGATGCTGGTTGTATCCGAAGACCAGGTCGGCGCAGATGCGCGAGACTTCGCCGGCTGCGCGCGCAGCCTGCACGTGGCAGAGCGCGGTGAGAAACGGGAGGGTTCCGGAGAGTTCCTCGGCAACCGCCGGGTGGTCTTCCGCGGAATGCCCGAGGTCGGTCACATCGAGGATTTGCTGGCGGGAGGCAAGCAGCCAGCAAAGTGCGTCGGCCAGAGGGAAGGTGACCCCCTGGCGGTTGCTTTGGTAGAGTTTCTGGCCGTTGGCATCGGTGGCGGTTTGAAGGTGGCGCAGGGTCCACAACCAGAGATGCATGGCGGAGGCGAGCAGGCATGCGCCGGACTCCGGACAATTGGAGGCAACCCGGCGCAGGTCCGAAGCCCACCCCTCGAACAGGGCAAGGAAGACCGGGTTGGTCATGGTGAGGGACATCTGGCGGCGCTGCACGGCCTCGGGGCCCTCGTAGGTGGCTTCGAGTTGGGCGTCCATCCACTTGTGGCCGAGAAACCCGGGGCAGTCTTCAGTCACGCCGTAGCCACCCATCAGGCTCACCGCCTCGCGCATCATGGTCGCGCCGTGGCCCGTGTTCCACAACTTGCACGCCGGACAGAAGACGTTTGCCTGCGCATCGAGAAGGGCAAATTGGACCAGCGGGTCGTCGCGCAGGGCGGCGAGGCGCGCTTCGTCGGGAGCCCCGTCGCGGTCGAGCGTTAGAAACTCGACGGCCTCTTCGCCCAGTTTTGCGAGGGCCTTGAAGGCGGCGCGTCCCGAGAGATTGCGCCCGGCGAAAATCCGGTCCTTTTCTTTTTCGAGAGGGTCGAGGGTATCGAACATGCGGGCGGCTTCGAAGCCGAGGGAGGCGCTGGCTTCGCCGGTGGCCCAGATATCGACGAGGCGGTGGAGGACATCCTGTTTCGTCTGGAGGCCGAGGTCATAGCGCGGTGTTCCCGGCTCGCCGGCTTCGCCTCCGCGGAAGCGCGAGCGCTGGTAGCGGATCACCGGTTCGACGGCCGAAAGCAGCTTGGCCGAGGTCATCAAACCGACTGTCACCCGCGTGCGGCGGAAGACCGCCTCGATCACCTCTCCATGGCTGGAGTTGGGGATGATCACCCCGTCCTTGACCGTGTAGCCGCCGACGATCCTGTCCGCCGGCACCCGGAGGCTGAAGACCGGGTCGCGGGTGGAGGAAAGCTGGTGGACCAATTTGCGGGTGGGGATGCCGCGGTCCCAGATGCCCGGGTCGCTTTTTTCGAGGATGACAAGGCAGCTTCCCTTGATGCGCGGATCGTCGGAATCCACTGCCGCCGTCACGACATCGGCAAAGCCCATGTTGGTGATGAAGCGCCCGCGTTTGTCCACATGCAGCACGGGCTCCTCCCCCTCCTCCCATGCATCCACACGCACCTTGCCGCCCAACAACCCGGTCTCCACACCCACAAAGGGAATCGGCTCGGTCAGCGCAAAGGCCGCCCGGATGGGAGTGCGTCCCGCGCCGGGCGCCGCCAGCGCCATGTAGTGTCTGCGCTGCGCATCGGTGCCGCGCTCGTGGATCGGCGCCAAACCCAGATTGCCGGCAAGACTGAAGGTCGCCGCGCCGGCGTCCACCCACGAAAGCTCGAAGGCGACCAGAGCCAGGGTGAGATTTTTGGGTCCCTCGATGAACCCGCCGTCCTCCGGATCCAGGAAGACCGACGTGATGCCCGAGCTGTCGAACACCTCGAGGAGGGCATTTTTTTCTTCGGTCCACTCGTGGGTGTTGCGGGCGCCGTTGGCGACGAGGCGCGCGACGGGTCCGCGGGCGACGGCCCGGACCGACTGGATGAGCATGGAAAGGTCGTAGCGGTCGGCGAAGCGCCAGAGGATTGCGCGCAGTTCGTCGGATGGCAGGGTCCGCAGTGTGATGGGTGAGTGTTCCATGAGAAGGTGTTGGGTCGTCGGGGTGTTGTTGTTTCCCCGCAGAGAAGCGTTATTTTCTGAGTTTTGGGGGAGGATGTGTCAAGGGGGTTGGTGAATTATCTGCGAGGCGCGCGCCCTCGGGGATCGGGTGGCCCGCCAGAAATGCCGCAGCCGGCATTCTTCTGCCCCCGGCAGGCTGCACTTCGAGGAGGGAAACCGCCCCCGTGCCCGCCGCCACCTCGATGGAGCCTCCCCCCGCGCGCAAGACCACCCCCGGAGCCCCCGCCGCGCAATCCCGGTCGGCAACCCGCGCCCGGTGCACCTTGAGCAGACCCCCGTCCGGCAGTTGACAACAGGCCCCGGGCCACGGATTGAACGCGCGAATCCGGCGGACGATGTCCGCGGCATCCATGCTCCAGTCAATCACCGCTTCGGGTTTGGTAATTTTCGGGCAGAGGGTGGCGGAAGCGGAATCCTGGGGTATGCGCGGCGGGTTGCCGGCGGCGATGGCGCGGAGGGCGTCTTGAAGGGCCATGGGAGCCGTGTTGGCGAGCTTGTCGTGGAGCTCGCCGGCGGTTTCACCGGATCCGACCGGGATGGCGCGGGAGAGCAGGATATCGCCCGTGTCGAGGCCTCGGTCGACCCACATGATCGTGATGCCGGTGTGAGTGTCTCCGGCGAGGATGGCCGCCTGGATGGGGGACGCGCCCCGGTGGCGGGGAAGCAGCGAGGCATGGATATTGATGCACCCGAGGCGGGGAATCGCCAGCACGGAGGGCGGCAGGATTTGTCCATAGGCGGCGACGACAAAGAGATCCGCATGGAAACCGTGCAGGACATCCCCCACCTCGGGTGCGCGGATTTTTTCCGGCTTGAGGACCGGGATCCCGAGCGTGTCGGCGGCTTGTGCGATGGGTGACGCCCGGAGGAGCAGGTGGCGTCCCGCGGGGCGGTCGGGCTGGGTCACCACCGCCGCCACCTCGAGCGCGTGATCCGCCGCCAGCGCCTGCAGTGAGGGAACCCCGATCCCGCCGGTGCCGAGAAATACAATCTTCATCGCGGCGTCCAAAGTCGCGTGTCGCCGCGGGTGCCCGCGGTCTCCTTTTTTCCGACCGAATCGCCGCAACGTGCGCAAAGGTATTCGTGGATTTCCCTGTCCGGCAGCACAAGAAGCAGACTCTCGCGCACGGGCATCGCCGCACCGCACTTGCGACAATACAGGCTCGAAGCACGCAGGTTCTCGAATTGGGCCATCAACAAATCATGCTTCACAGGCCCGCCCCATGGCCAGCACTCTCTTTGACAGGCAACCAAACGCCCCGTCTTCAATCACACCCCAAAAACCCCTTGATCTTTGCCCGCAAGCTGCGCGCAGCCAACAAATCCGCCAACGGCCGCGGGTGGGTTAATAGGTCAAAAAATAAGTTGACCTTTAAGAGACCTGTTATATGGTGATATCAGGTCAAACGAAAGAAGTGCAGTATGAATGAAGAAAAGGTGCGGGAATTGATTGCTGGAGGGGAGGGGTCGACGGTGGAGTTCAAGCGGGATGATCTCCGTCCCGAGCAGTTGGCAAGGGAGATCGTGGCGATGGTCAACGGGGAGGGGGGGATCATTTTGCTGGGAGTGGAGGATGACGGGAGGGTTTCCGGGGTGCGGAGGGCAAATTTGCAGGAGTGGATCTTTGACACGGTGGTGGGTCGTTATGTACACCCCGCAATCCTGCCGGGATATGAGGAGGTGCGGACCCCGGAGGGGCGGGGGGGGGGGCTGACCTTCAGCCGTGGTGGTTCGAAGCCTTACGTGGTGAGGGACAAAAACCGCGAGGAGGTTTATGTGCGGGCCGGGAATGTGACGCGGCGGGCAACGCGTGAGCAGCAGGTGAGGCTGTGCGCGGCGGGCGGGCTCCTGCACACGGAGATTTTGCCGGTTTCGGGAACGTCGTTGGCAAGCCTTGACCGTGTGCGTTTGGAGAATTATCTGGGCGATATCCTGCGGGATCCGGAAGTTCCCGGATCGGAGGCCGCATGGGTGGAGCGTCTGCTGGCGTTGGGATTGATGACATCCGACAGCTCGGGTGATCGCGTGGCAACGATTGCGGGGCTGGTGCTTTTCGGGATACGCCCCCGCCGGTCTCTGCGTCAGGCCGGACTCCGCCTGATGGTGTTCCGGGGGCTGGACAAGGAATACCAGGCGGTTTTGGATGTGGTGCTGGATGCTCCCATGGTGGGCCGATGGCAGGTCGAGCGCTCGGAGCGTCGCCTCATTGACGACGGGTTGATCGAGAAATGCTCCGATGCTCTGGCTCCGTTTATCTCAGTGGAGGCGGCGGAGATTGATGCAGGATTCCGCCGGGGCAAGGAGTGGCTTTATCCGCGGGAAGCGGTGAGGGAGACAGTGGTGAACGCTCTGACGCACAGGGATTGGACGCGGTTTGTCGACATCGAGGTGGGGGTTTATGCCGACCGCCTCGAGGTGGTGAGTCCCGGCGCCCTTCCCAACGCGATGAGTGTTGAGAAGATGGTCGCGGGTCAGCGTTCGATGCGGAACCAGATCATTACGGAGGTGCTGCGGGATTACGGCTATGTGGATGCCCGGGGTATGGGGATCCGCACCAAGGTGATCCCTCTGATGCGGCAGTCCGGACGGGAGCCATCCTTCGAGGCCACGGAGGATTTTCTTCGGACGGTTCTCTGGCGCAAGGGCGGGGAGGAGCCAAAGCGCGAGGTTGCGGCCGACCGGTTGCGCGAGGGGAATCCGGGGATTGGATATAAAGGGTCAAAAACAAAGCCGGCAGGCTATAAGATGACCCGTAAGAATCTCAAGAATGACCTTATAAAACTCCTATTGAATGACCCATTGATGACCTATGAGGTGTTGGGGGAGTCCCTTGGCGTGAGTTCTGCGACAGTGAAGCGGAGGATTCAGGAGCTGAAGAAGGGCGGTCAGCTGAGACGGGTGGGATCCAAGAAGACGGGGGAATGGGAGGTTGTCGCGGGTGCGGATGGTTGATGAGTTCGCCAATTGCGGAGCAGAAGCAACCGGTTCGGTGGATCCCATCAGGCGCGGGCGAGCTTTTCCCGGATTTTGGCAAGTTCCTGCCGTTTTTGGGGAGTGACCTCCGGGTAGTGAAGGTCGAGTGAAGCGAGGGTGTCGACCACGGCCGCGGCCACGACCAGACGGGTGAACCATTTGTTGTCGGCGGGCACCACATACCACGGGGAATCTTTGGTCGCGGTCTCCCGGATGGTCGCTTCGTATGCCTCCATGTAGGCATCCCAAAAGTTCCGCTCCGTGGCGTCATTGGCCGAAAATTTCCAATTTTTGTCCGGGTTGTCGAGCCGGGCGAGGAAGCGTTTGCGCTGCTCTTCCTGCGAAAGGTGGAGGAAGAATTTGCGGATGACGGTGCCGTTGCGCGAGAGGTGGCGTTCGAAGGCGCGGATATCCTGAAATCGCTCCTGCCAGATTTTTTTGGTCAGGCATGGTTCCGGGAGTTTTTGTGCTGCGAGGAATTCGGGGTGCACGCGCACCACGAGGGTTTCTTCGTAATAGCTGCGGTTGAAAATGCCGATGCGTCCGCGCTCGGGCAGGTGCTTTTGGCACCGCCAAAGGTAGTCGTGATCGAGTTCTTCGGAACTCGGGTTCTTGAACGAGGAAACCTGGCACCCCTGCGGATTGACCCCCGACATGACATGCTTGATTGTCCCGTCCTTGCCGGCGGCATCCATCGCCTGAAAAACCAGCAGAACCGCCCACCGATCCTGCGCATAGAGCATGTCCTGCAGCCCCGCCATGACGGCGATCCCCTCCTTGAGCGCCTCCCGCGCCCGCTTCTTGTCGCCGGACTGAAAATCCAGCGTGTTCGAGGGATCGCAATCTTTCAACCGGAAGCTTTTTCCATTTTTGATCCGGAAGGGTTTGATGAGTTCCCGTGCTCTTTCAATGAGTTTGTCTGTTTTCATGGGATGGGAGGTTGGTTCCAAACATGATTGGAACGGGGTTTGCGCCCGAGTCTAGGCGTGAATCACGGCGCTGTCCATAGCGCGCATGCGGGAGAGCCGGCCTGAGATCGTGGTGGCGATCCATGCGGCGACGAAGAGGAGGGAGGCGGCGACGACAATGGCCCCGGCGGTCGAGCACCGGAGCCAGACGGAGAGGTGGTAGCCAAGCAGGGCGCTCAGGATGCCATGGACGACGGTCAACACCAGCCGCGCAGGCAGGTGGCTGGAGAGCTGGGCGGCCGTCATCGGCGGGATGATGAGCATGGCGACGGCGAGGATGGCGCCGACCGCTTCGAAGGCGGAAACGACCGCCACCGACAACACGGCCATCAGACCGTAATGCCAGAGGCCGGTCTTCATCCCGAGGGACTTGGCCAGACCCGGATCGAAGGCGGTCACCAGCAGCTCTTTGTAGAAAAGGGCGATGGCCGCGACAATGCCCGCAAAAACCATCCCCATCCTGATGACCGGCCCCGGTCCCAGCGGAATGCCGGCCACCACAACCGGCGGCTCCAGCGGCACAAAAGCAATTTCCCCGTAAAGAACGCACTCGGCATCGATGTGCACCGGCCCCCCAATTTCGGCTGCACCCAGCATCACAACCCCCAGCGCAAAGAGCACCGTGAAGGCGATGCAGATCGCCGCATCGGGCTTGACCCGCGACTGCCGGTGAATGAACTCGATGATGACGACGGTCAGCAGACCTGTGAGGACGGCCCCCAGAAACATGACAGGAGTCGAAGCGTTCCGGAACACAAGAAAAACGGCCACCAAGCCGAAGAGGATGCTGTGACTAATGGCGTCGCCCACGAGGGCCATGCGGCGCAGAAGCAGGTAATTGCCCACCAACCCGCACCCCGCGGTCACAAAAATCCCCATCAACACAATCCAAAACGACATCTCGAAATTTTCCGTCCACGGATCCACCACGATCTGCCGCCAGTCGAACGGGGGAATCAGCTCCCGCAGGGCCGGTTTCATGGCCGGTTCTCCGTTCCGAATCCTGAGGCCCGCGCGGGGAATCCGCCGCCGGTTCGGGGAGTGACGTCCGCAAGGCCCGGGATGAGTTTGCCGTGGGGGTCGCGGCGTGCGTAGTTGAGCCGTTTCTCGAGTTTGCGTACGGTTCCCTCGCCGAGGATGTGCTCGATTTTGTCGGCGTCGTCGTGCACGTGGTCGGCGGCGATGTGGGCGGCGTTGGTGAGGTAGAGTTCCCAGAGCCTGTGGTTGCGGACGATTTCGCAGGCGCGCTGCCACCCCTGCGGCGTGAACGAGACCGCGTCGCCGAAGGGGGGTGCCAACCCCTTTTTCCGCCGGGCACCGACCTGCGCCACGGTCTCTTCGAGTGTCTCGCCACGCAGCTCGGCCAGATCCCCGAGGCCGATGGAGTCGGCGCGGAACCCGTCGTCTTCGAGCACGTGATAGACCGCTTTGAGTGTGTTTTCCCGCCGGATGCGCGCGGACCGCGACCGGTGCCTCAGCCAGCGGGGGATGATGCCGTGGCCCGGTCCCAGAAACAGAGCCGCCGCAAAAACCGCGCCCGCCGCCAGCACCATGAACGGGCCGGTCGGCAAATTGCGGCCCACAAAGGAAAGAAACGCCCCGAGCGCGCCGGAAACCATCCCAAAGGCCGCCGCAAGCAGCAGCATCGGCCCGAAACGGTCGGTCAACAAATACGCCGCCGCCGCCGGAATCACCAGCATCGCACTCACAAGCACCACCCCCACCGCCTGCAGCGAAGCCACAATCGCAAAGGCCAGCAACAGCATCAGCCCGTAATGGAACATACGCACCGGCATCCCAAGCGAATGCGCAAAACCCGCATCAAAACTCGTCAAACGCAGCTCCTTGAAAAAGACCGCAACCGCACCCACCGCCAAAAGGGTCACCACCGCCAGCAGCACCACATCCCCCTGCCCAAGTGCCGCAGCCTGCCCGAACAAAAATTTGTCCAAGCCGCTTTTGTTGCCGCCCGGCAGGCCCTGGATCATGGTCATGAGGCATATCCCGACACCGAAAAATGAGGCGAGCACGAAGCCCAGGGCCGCGTCCTCTTTGTGTTTGGTGTTCGTGCGGATGAGCTGGACGGTGCCCGCCCCAAGCAGGCCCGCGACGGTCGCCCCCACAAAAATCGCCACCGGATCCTTGGTCATGTTCCACAAAAACCCGAGCGCAACACCCGGCAGGACCGCATGGGAAAGCGCGTCACCCATCAGCGCCAGCTTGCGCACCACAAGAAATGCCCCCATCAATCCGCAGCTGATCCCCAGCAAGACCGACCCCGCCAACGCAAACCGCAACGACGGGTCTTGAAAGGAAAAAAACCGCATGGCGCGACCGGTCACCGACATTTCGACCAACTCGCTGATCCGCGCCGCCTCCGCCGCGCACGGCAGCAACAGAAGAGCGCACAGGACCAAACCGGCCGCGCGTTTCACGGGGCGGGGGGGTCGCCGGCTTCCGCCCGCAGGGTTTGCACGACGTCGGAGAGAATCGTCAACCGGCCGCCGTAGGTGGTTTGGAGGATTTCCGGGGTGAAGACTTCGCGGGTGGGTCCGAAGGCGACGAGGCGCATGTTGAGGAGCAGGAGGGAGTCGAAATAGTCGCGGGCGCTGGGCAGGTCGTGGTGGACGACGAGGAGGGTTTTGCCGCGGGATTTGAGATCGTTGAGGATGGTGATGATGGCGCTTTCGGTGGCGGCATCGACTCCTGCGAAGGGTTCGTCCATGAGGTAGAGGTCGCTTTCCTGGGCGAGGGCGCGTGCGAGGAAGACGCGTTGCTGCTGGCCTCCCGACAGGTTGCCGATCTGGCGGTTGGCGAAGGGCAGCATGTGGACCTTGGCGAGGCATTCGCGCGCAATCTCTCGGTCGCCCTTGGCCGGGCGCTGCCCCAGCCGCAGGCGCCCGTAGCGCCCCATCAACACCACATCCATCACATCCACCGGAAAATCCCAGTCCACCGACTCGCGCTGCGGCACATACCCCACCCGATGGCAGTTCTCCCGGTACGGCTTCCCGAAGACCTTCACCCACCCCGACGTTGCCGGCAACACCCCCATCACCGCCTTGATGAAGGTCGATTTGCCCGCGCCATTCGGACCGATGATCCCAACCAGCCGCCCCGGTGGAACACACAGGTCAATCCCGTAAATGGCCGGACGGCGGCGGTAGGCGACGGTCAGGTCGTGCACTTCGAGAGGCGGTGCTTCGTCGTCGGGCATCATTCCAGGGCCTTGACAATAACGGACATGTTGTGGCGGACCATACCCTCGTAGGTGCCCACGTCGATCCCCGCGCGCACCCCCCCCGGCGCCCCCATCGCATCGAAAAAAAGTCCCCCGCCGATCGCGACTCCGGCATCCTGCGCCACGCGCTCGATCGCGGCGGGGTTCACGCTGTTTTCGACAAAAATAGCCGGCACTTTCTGATCTTTGATGAAGTCCACAAGGCTTGCCATGTCGGCGAGGGCGGCTTCGGAAACGGTTGAAACCCCCTGCAGCCCGACGACTTTGAATCCGTAGGCCCGGCCGAAGTAATTGTAGGCATCGTGGCTGGTGACGAGGATCCGTTTGCTTTCGGGGAGGCGGGCGGCGGTTTCTTTGCACCATGCGTGCAGCTTGGCAAGACGGTCGATCAGGGCGGCGCCGTTCTTTTCGTAGGTGTCTTTGCCGGAGGGATCGGCCCGGCTCAGTCCCCCGACGATGGTCGGGACGGTCTGTGCCCACAGACCCACATCAAACCAAAGGTGCGGGTCATAATGCCCCTCGAACTCCGCGGGTTCGAGCAACAAACTCTCCGGCACGCTTTCCGTGACCGGATAGACCGGTCTTCCGGCGCGGGCCAGCCGGGCAAAAAGATCGCCCATGCGTCCCTCGAGCATCAACCCGCTGTAAAAAATCACATCCGCTTTGCCAAGCCGGGCTGCATCCCCGGAGGTCGGCTTGTAAAGATGTGGATCCACCCCCGGCCCCATGATCTGCTCCACTTCCACACGGTCGCCGCCCACCTGCCCGACCAAATCGGCCACCATCCCGGTGGTCGCAACAGCGTGAATTTTCCTGCCTTCGGCGGATGCGGTCGCCGTGCCCGCCGCACAGAACGCCGCAAACACCGCCACCGCCGCGGTCCATGATCTGAGTTTCATTGGTTTGACTTCCGGCAGGTCGGCGGGCATAATGTAGCACAGGCTACAAAAGCGCGCGGTCTTGTCAATGGGAATTTTTTGGTGAAACCATGGATGGGCCGTCCACGAACTCGGGATCAATGAGCACCATGCGGCCGAGTGGTGAGAGCCCGGGGATATTGTCGTAGATGCCCTGGCTGATCAGCCGCACGGCTTCGGCACCGATTCCGGCGGGACGCTGATCCAGCCCGGCAATACGCCCGATTTCTTCCGGAGCCAGATCCAGCAGCGCCATGGCGACATCCTGCCCGACCGCAAGCCCCATATTGGCCAGCCACTGCCCGACCGGGTAATACGAGGCGGGTGCGACCACCAGCCCGGGCCGATGCTTCTCCATCCACCGGGCAAAACGCCGCCCTTCGTCCAATGCATCCAAATACAGGATGCTCGTCTTGAAGCCGGGTTGGGACTGGCCCGCGCTCCAGAAGGCCGATGACACCACCCCGTCCAACCTGCGGTCGCTCGTGCGCAGCACCACCAGGCCTGCCGATCGCACCCCGCGCTCACGTGCCGCGGCAAGAAGACGATGGATGCCACGGGCAAGATTCGATGTCACACAGGGGAGCCGCGGAACATGCGCGGAAAGCGTGCAACTCACCGGCACAAACCGCTCCCATGGCAAATCCAAAGGCTCGCAATCATGCGACATCGGCGTGAAAAGCAGCCCCTTCACCCCACGGTGATACAACACACGCGCCACCTGCCCGGCTCTCTCCCCGCGCTCGCCCGCACTGTGAACCTCCACCCGAAAGCCAAGCCTCTCCGCCGCCTCGCGCACCCCGTCAATCAAGGACGCCACCCAGTGGTTCACATGCCAAGCATCCGCGCTCGCCACAAACGTCACCACCCCGATCCCTTCCCGGTCATGCACCCGCCGCCCCGCAGCCACCTGCTGCATCAACGCACTCACCATCGGGTGGCTTTGGTAGCCCTGCTCCTCCGCCAGCCGGTTAATCTTCTCCCGTAACGGCTCCGATACCGAATGGCTCCCGCGCAATGCCAGCGAAACCGTCGTTCGGCTCACCCCGGCCAACTTCGCCAAATCTCGAATGGTCGGACGCCGCTTCATGGTTGACGTGTCAGAATTTGGAACGCAGGCTGTCGGCCGTCAAGCAAATCTGACGTGTCAGATTTCAAGGCACTTGTTTCGGCGTTCCAATGGAAGGAAATTACGCAGGTCGGCAAGACATTTAACCACACCTAATCCTCTCATGAAAACACTCCTCCTTGCAATTCTC
>CAZGNH010000058.1:0-1856 GCA_964527025.1 uncultured Chthoniobacterales bacterium
GATCCCGTCGAAAATTCGACGCGCACGCGCCGCCCGAAAGGCAGGCCGAGCGAGCGGGCAAGCTCCCCGAGCTTCGCGCGCCGCGCCTCGCGCCATGCATCGAACCCCCGGGAGTCACCCGGCCCGTTGAAATCAAATCCAAGTTGCCGGTCCATGGTCAGGGTGGCGTGTCGCCCGGTCGCCACCCGAACGGATGGATGGGCAAGTTGGTTTCATCCGTGCCGGGCGGGACGAAATCCACAAGCGAGCAGTTGAAGGTCCGCCGCGCCCTGCGCAGCTGGCAAAACCCCTCGAACCATGTCGAGGAGAAACCCTTGATCCGGAAAACCACCTCCGGGACGCATGCCCGAATCTGGCGCGTACAATCGCCCGAAGCGCCCAGATACCGGAAGCGGATTGCGCGCCCTTCGTAGTGGGCTTCGAGAATCGGCCAGATGACCGGGTCGTCGCTGGCAAGGACGATTTCGCGCGGGTTGGTTCGCCAGTCGCGCATCCACTCGGGTTCGGAGTCGCCCTCCCACGGCGGAAATGGATGGATCGGCAGGGGCATGGAAAAAATTACCGGGCAAAAAGTTCCTCGAAAAGTTCCTGTGCCCTCTTCGCTCCCTCCGGCGTGAGCACAACCGATTTGGCCTTGCCACGCGGATTCCCGATCAGGCCCTTCTCGTGCAACCGGGCCAGTGCGTCCCAGTCGTGTCCCTTCCATGCGCGGATTGGCGCTTCATCGTAGCGCCCGTCGCGGAAACTTGTCAGGTTGAGCAGCGCGAGCACTGCATCGTCAATTTTGTCGGTGTTGGGGGTCATGGGCACAGTCTTTTCTGGAAGGGTGCGCGACGCAATCCCGGACTCGGCGGCAGGGTTGCTGGCGCGCGGGTTCACGCACCAAGGATTCCGGAAGTGACAGCAGCTCGGTGCCCGTATCGGCGCGCCAGCGGATGCGCCCGTCGGGGAGCAGCGCAATGACCGTGCCCGCCAGGCTGCCCCGCGGCGTGGCCACGCGGTCGCCAACCGCGAACGCCGTGGCGGAAAACCACACCGAATCCACGATGCCAACCATCGCCTCGCGGTCCAACACCCCGGCGATGTAATGGGCGACCGCGGACATCACCTGACGCCGCCGCATGGTAGGAAGGTCTGCGAAGACGAAGTCCACAACCGCACGTCCAACATCGGCGAACGTGTTTCCGTTGAAGAACAGGAACGGAGCCCGGCGATGGCAGATCCGGAGAAACTCTACGGTCTCTTGGAGGGAGCACTCATGGGACTGGTGCCCCCGCCACTGGCGCTCAACCTCTGCAAAGCTCTCTGAATTCTCGCCGTGCTGCGCGCCTCCTCTTGCGCACGCTCCTCGGTTGAGGCCGATGACAAGCTCCCAACTCCGGTTTTCGAGAAATTTGGCTCGGGCTTGTAGCGGTGATTGTTCGCCAGGACCTCCTCGAGGATGTCCTCGTCCGTCAAATGCTTCAGAAGATCCAGACGCAGCCTCATTCATAAAAATTACTCCGGAAATGGGTTAAAATCAAGTGTGGAACAGAGAGCGGTGTTCTCCTTCCTCTGTGCGTTCTTGAAGTCACAGGTTTCAAGTTCCCAGCGAACCGTGTTTGCGTTCGAATGCTCGGCGCGCCGGATCTTCGGGCGGCAGGTTCCGGAGAAATTCCCGCTGGGCCTGCATCCAGCTCTCCCCGTCCTTCTTCCGCTTGTTGCGCTTCTCCCATTCCGTCCGGCTTTGGTCGGTAAGGTGGCGCTGGCCCTTGATGCCCGAGTTCTGGAGGGAATCCGCCCACCCGCGCAGCTGCCGGGAGCAGGCCTCGGCCAAGGATTTCAAATTGGAAAGCTGCGATTTGAAATCTTTGAGC
>CAZGNH010000059.1:0-4851 GCA_964527025.1 uncultured Chthoniobacterales bacterium
CGCCAGCCATGATCCAACTCAGATCCAGACTCGATGTCGCCGACAACTCGGGGGCCCGCATGGCCACCATGATCGGCGTGATCGGCAAAGCCACCAAGAGCGCCTCGATCGGCGACATCATCACCGCCAATGTCAAGGAAGCCTCGTCCGGCGGAACGGTCAAGAAGGGCGAGGTCGTCCGCGCGGTGATCGTCCGCACGCGGCAGCCGGTTCGCCGTCAGGACGGCTCCTGCCTGCGCTTCGACAACAACGCCATCGTGATCATCGACAAAGACCGCAACCCCCGTGGCACGCGCATTTTCGGCCCGGTTGCGCGCGAACTGCGCGAAAAGAATTTCATGAAGATCATATCGCTGGCCCCGGAGGTCCTATGAGCAAGCCGCGCTTCCACGTCAAACGCGACGACATCGTCGAGGTCATTTCCGGCAACCACCGGGGCGGCTCGGGCAAAATCCTGCAGGTGATTCCCGCCAAGGAGCAGGTGATTGTCGAGGGGGTGCGCCTCATCAAAAAGCACCAGCGCAAGAACCAGGAGCACCCGGAGGGAAAAATTATCGAGCGCGAGGGTCCGATCCATGTCTCCAACGTCCGGCTTGTCCAGCGCGATGCGTCCGCCAAGTCCGCCAAACCCGCCAAACCATCCAAGTAACCGCCATGGCCGCCAACAGACCCGAGCCCGAATTGCTCATCGAATACCAAACCCGTGTGGTGCCAGCCCTGCGCGAAAAGCACGGGTACAAAAACATCCACGAGGTTCCGAAAGTCTGCAAAGTCGTGATCAATTCCTGTGTGGGAGCGGGGACGGACAGCAAGGAGGCGCTCGAGACGGCGCGCGAGGAGATTGCGTTGATCACGGGGCAGCGCCCTGTTGCGACGCTGTCGAAGACCAGCATTTCCAATTTCAAGTTGCGCAAGGGGCAGGCGATCGGCGCGAAGGTCACCCTCCGCGGGCGCATCATGTATGAGTTTCTCCAGCGGCTCATCAAGACGGCCCTGCCGCGCATCCGCGACTTCCGCGGAGTGCCCGTGAAGGCCTTCGACGGCCACGGCAACTACACGCTCGGCGTCACCGACCAGTCGATTTTCCCCGAGGTCGAGCTCGATAAAATCAAGCGCAACATCGGGTTCGACGTGACGATTGTCACTTCCGCCGTGACCGATGCGGAGGCCAAATCCCTCCTCTCCGAGATGGGGGTGCCCTTCATCGACAAAGCGCGCCGCCCGCAGCCGGCCAAAAAGGAAGCGGACGAACAACCCGCCGGCGAACAACCCGCCTGATTTTCACCTCAACGACCACCGCCAATGAACGATCCGATCGCCGACATGCTCGCCAGAATCCGCAATGCCGCGGCTGCGCGCAAAACCGAGTTTGCCGTCCCGTATTCCAAACTCAAATCCGAGATCGCGCGCATTCTCCAGAACGAGGGATACATCGCCGGGTTCTCTCTTGAGACACCCGAAGGGGGGCACCCGACCCTGATCCTCAAAAACAAATTTGTGAACCGCAAGTGCGTGATCGCCGGCCTGAAGCGGGTGAGCCGTCCGGGGTTGCGCCGGTATGTGGGCGCCGGCGAGGTGCCGCGGGTGCTTGGCGGGATGGGCATCGCGGTTCTTTCGACCTCGCGCGGGATTTTGACCGGCGGGGAAGCCCGCAAACAAAACGTCGGCGGCGAGCTGCTGGCCTACATCTGGTAATTCTTATGTCACGGATCGGAAAAAAACCCATTACAGTTCCGGCAAAAGTCACGGTGCGTTTCGGCGAGGCGGGCGACGTGCACGTCGAGGGGCCCAAGGGGAAGCTTGCATGGAAACTTCCAGCCTCGGTGCGCGGAACGGTCGACGGCGACACCGTCCAAGTCGAGAGGGACGGCGAGAACCGGCAGGTGAAGGCCCTGCACGGATTGTCGCGGGCTCTCATTGCCAACATGGTTGCGGGGGTGAGCGAGGGATTCCGGCGCGACCTCGAGATCCAGGGTGTCGGGTTCAAGGCTGCCGTCCAGGGGCAGAAACTCAACCTGAGTCTCGGCAAGTCCCACCCGATCCTTTTTCCGATCCCCAAAGACATCAAAATCACGGTCACCGACAATACCAAGATCTCCGTCGAGGGCATCGACAAGCACCTCGTCGGACAGGTCGCCTCCGACATACGCGCCTACTATCCCCCCGAGCCCTACAAGGGCAAGGGTGTGCGCTATGCCGGCGAACAGGTCCGCCGCAAGGAGGGAAAAACCGTCCAGTAATCCCATGGCCAACACGAACAGACGCCACCTGCGCCACCGGCGCATCCGCAAAAAACCCCCCGGCCCCGGCAAACCCCCCCGCCTCGCGGTCCACTTCTCCGAACGCCACATCCAGGCCCAGGTCATCGACGACCATGCCGGGCGGACGCTTGCCTCGGTGCACACGACCGAGCCCGAACTGCGCGGCGAGGGCTCGTTGCGCGCCAATGTCGCCTCCGCCGCCCGCGTTGGCAAACTCATCGCAGGGCGCGCCGTCTCGAAAAGCATCTCAAAAGTCGTCTTCGACCGGGGCGGCTACAAATACCATGGCAAGGTCAAAGCCCTCGCCGACGCCGCCCGCGAAGCAGGCCTCGAATTTTAACACCCTATGGCAACACCACGACGCAACAAGGAACAGTCGGCCGCAACGGATCGGGCCGACGGAAAGGAGACGACCGAAAAAGTTGTTTTCATCAACCGGTGCTCGAAGGTCGTCAAGGGCGGCCGTCGATTCAGCTTCAGCGCCCTGATTGTGGCCGGGGACCGGCATGGCAGTGTGGGTGTCGGTTTTGGCAAGGCCAACGAGGTGAGCGAAGCCATCCGCAAAGCGACGGATGCCGCACGCAAGCGCATGGTCAGTGTGGCCGTTGACGGCAACACGATTCCGCACGAAGTGGTGGGCGAGTTCGGGGGCGGACGCGTCCTCCTGCGGCCCGCATCTCCGGGCACCGGAGTGATCGCGGGGGGCGGCGTGCGCGCCGTGATCGAGGCCGCCGGCATCCGCGACGTGCTCGCCAAATCCCTCGGCTCCGCCAACCCATCGAATGTCGTCAAAGCCACCCTCGACGCCCTATCGTCCCTCCGCCCAAGGGAAGACGTCTTCAAAATGCGCGGCAAGAAATTCAGACCCCGTGTGACGGGTGCCGCCGCGGCCGCACCGGTGACCGCACCCGCGCCAGAACCCGCCGCCGCGACCGAAACCGCCTGATTTTTTTTCGCAACCCAACAGCCATCCACTTCCATGAGACTTCACGATTTGAAACCCAATCCCGGCGCGAAGCACCGGCGCAAGCGCCTCGGTTGCGGGGAGAGCAGCGGGCACGGCAAGACCTCCGGCAAGGGGCACAAGGGCCAGAAAGCCCGTTCGGGGGGCAGCATCCGCCCCGGTTTCGAAGGCGGCCAGATGCCGATTTTCCGCCGTCTGCCCAAGCGCGGCTTCAGCAACAAAGCCTTCCGCGCGGTCTTTGGCATCGTGAATCTCGACGACCTCGAGAAGCGCTTCGACACCGGGACAGCCGTCGATGAGAAGCTCCTGCGCGGTGCGGGTCTCGTGCGCGGCCGGCTCGACGGCATCAAAATCCTCGGGCGCGGCGAAATCACAAAGGCTTTCCACATCGAGGCCGACGCGGTGAGCGCCTCCGCGAAGTCGAAAATCGAAAAGGCCGGCGGCTCGGTCACCCTCTCGAAACCCGCCGGACCGGCGCCCTCCGCCAAATAATCCACGCATGGGACGGCTCCACTCCCGCCGCCTCCTCCGCGCATGATCTCCGCCTTCACCAATATTTTCAAAATCCCGGAGCTCCGCAAGCGCGTGCTCTTCACCCTGGCCATGATCATCATCGTGCGCGCCGGGTCGGCGATCACCACCCCGGGGGTCAATGCCCAGGTGCTCAGCGAGTGGTTCCTCAATGTGGCCGACACGCAGGCCGCGGGCGGAGTCGCCGCCCTCTTCAACCTCTTCAGCGGGGGCGCCCTCGCCCAGTGCGCCATCTTCTCCCTCGGCATCATGCCTTACATCAGCGCTTCGATCATGATGCAGCTCATGACCGCCGTCGTGCCCAAACTGGGCAAGCTCCAGCGCGAGGACGGCGGGCGCCGCAAGATCATGCAATACACGCGCTATGTGACCATTGTGTTGTGTGTGATCCAGGGCTACCTCCTTGCCCGCTCGCTCGAAAACCCTTCTCTGAACCCGTTCCTGCCCGGCATCACCGAAACCATCGAGCGCATGGGCATCGATCTCGTCCCCCAGCCGGGCCTCACGTTCCAGCTTTTGACGATTATCACCATGACGGCGGGAACGCTGTTTTTGCTGTGGTTGGGCGATCAGATAACCGAGCGCGGAGTCGGCAACGGGGTTTCGATGATCATTACCGTGGGGATTCTGGCCCAGTTGCCGGCCGGGCTCATCCAGGCGTGGCGGACGTTTGTGCCCACCGAGCCGGGCGAGCAGGCGGCGGTGAGTCCCGTCGTGCTTGTGCTGCTGGTTTTGTTCCTTGTGCTGGTGGTGGCTGCGGTTATTGCGGTCACGCAGGCCATGCGCAAGGTGAGCATCCAATACGCCAAACGGGTGGTCGGGCGGAAGGTCTATGGCGGCCAGACCCAATACATGCCCCTCAAGGTCAACTACGCCGGCGTCATGCCCATCATTTTCGCGCAGGCGATCCTCCTCTTTCCCTCGACGATCATCAGCATGGCATTTCCCGGCAGCCGCACCGCCGCCGAACTTTCCCAGCTCCTTGCCACCGGCTGGCTCCACTACGTGCTCTTCGGCGCGATGATTTTCTTCTTCAGCTACTTCTGGGTCGCCACCCAGTTCCAGCCGGTCCAGATCGCCGACGATCTGAAAAAA
>CAZGNH010000060.1:0-9489 GCA_964527025.1 uncultured Chthoniobacterales bacterium
CCCCCGCCGCTGGCTGCTCACACACCCCGTCCAACCCATGCGCGAATCGGTCCTCGCCACGCGCCCGTCCCTCGACCCCTTCGACCCACGACAACAATCGGTCATCACCGGACGCCTCAACTCCCCCGTCCGATCCTACGACCCGCGCGCCATCCCCATGCACCCCGCAGAAGCCCTCATCGCCGCCATGCGCCTCTCCGACTCCACGCAGCGCCCCCTCCTCGTCAACTTCGGCAACATCCACGCCGCCAGTGTTGATTACCCGGACGTGCTCGCCATCCTCGAGGACGACCGGTTCTTTCTCAAACTCCCCCCCATGCCGGGCCTTGACCCCTCCCTCGAACGCCACCTGCGCATCTACCGCCGCGAGAGCTTCCCGCAACCCGCCACCTCCCCTCCCAAAACGCCCCCCTGAAGACTCCAGAATCTGCTTGTGCCCTCCTCTCAACCGCGCATAAAGGCAATCCCAATGAGACTCCACCCATGCCATCGCGCGTGAACGACCGCATCCGCGTCCGGGCCAAATTTTTCTTCGAGGGAGACCGGAAGTTTTTTGTGCGCGGAGTCACCTACGGGCCGTTTGCCCCCGGCCCCGACGGACACCACTTCGGCAGCCCGCAACGCGTCCGCGAAGATCTGGCCCTGATGGCGGCGGCGGGGGTCAACCTCGCGCGCGTCTACTATGTGCCGCCCGCCTGGTTCCTCGACCTGTGCGCGGAAGCCGGCGTGCGCGTTCTTGTTTCCATTCCGTGGGCCGAGCACCTCGAGTTCCTCCGGAACCGGAAGATCCGCAAGGCGGCAAGGGAGGCCATCGCAACCGGCGTTGGGCGCAATGCGGGGCACCCGGCAATCTTCGGGTATTTGGTTGGCAACGAAATTCCCACGACGATGGTGCGGTGGCTCGGGGCGCGGCAGGTGACCGAGTTTGTCGAGGGGTTGATCCAGGTGGGCCGGGATGCGGATCCCGAGGCGCTGTTTTCGTATGCCAGCTACCCCCCGACCGAGTATCTGCTCCCCCAGACGTCGGATTTCACCACGTTCAACGTCTATTTGCACAACCGTCAGGATTTCGAGCGTTACCTTGCCCGGCTGCAAAATCTGGCCGATGAGAAGCCGCTGCTGCTCGGGGAATTCGGGATGGACACGATCCGTCACCCCGAGGAGGAGCAGGCGGAGATGCTCGGGTGGCACATTGAGAGCGTGGTGCGGGGGGGGCTGGCCGGAACAATCATTTATGCGTGGACCGACGAGTGGTTCCGCGGGGGCGAGGAGATCACCGACTGGGCCTTCGGATTGGTGCGGCGGGACCGGACGCCCAAGCCGGCTTACGGGCGGGTGAAGGAACTTTTCGCCGGTGCAGGGCCGGTCACCCGGCGGATTCTGCTGCCCGGCTACCCGAAGGTGTCAATCATCGTCTGCTCCTACAACGGAGCCAAAACCCTCGACCGGTGTCTGGCCTCCCTCGCCAAACTCGATTACCCGGATTACGAAGTGGTGCTTGTCGATGACGGCTCGACGGATGAGACCCGTGAGATTGCCGCGCGGCACCCGTGGGTTGTGGCCATCCACCAGGAGAACAAGGGGCTCAGCAACGCCCGCAACACGGGCGCCGCAGCCGCCACCGGCGAGGTGCTCGCCTACACCGACAGCGATTGCATGGCCGACCCCGAGTGGCTGTATTTTTTGGTCGGGACGCTCCTCGCAGGGGACTACGCGGGGGTCGGCGGACCCAATATCTCGCCCCCGGCGGAAAATTGGATCCAGGCCTGCGTCGCGGCCGCACCCGGCGGACCCAGCCATGTGCTCCTCACCGACGTGGTGGCCGAACACATTCCCGGCTGCAACATGGCCTTCCACAAATGGGCCTTCGACAAAATCGGCGGGTTCGACACCGATTACCGCAAGGCCGGTGACGACGTGGATTTTTGCTGGCGTTTGCAGCAGGAGGGGCAGCTCATCGCCTTCAGTCCCGCGGCCATTGTGTGGCACTACCGGCGCTTCACCCTCAAGGCGTTCCGCAAACAGCAGGAGGGCTACGGCGAGGCCGAATCCCTGCTGCGCTTCAAACACCTTGTCTTCTTCGGGCCCACCGGAACGGCCAAGTGGAAAGGGCAGATTTACGGCGCGCAGCGTTTCACATGGCTCATCAACCGCCCGGTCATTTATCACGGTGTCTTTGGCAGCGGTCTGTTCCAGAGCATTTACCCGACCCCCCAGTCGGAAGTCGCGGCCTACCTTGGAAGTGTCGAGTGGGTTGCACTGACAGTCCTCCTTGTCGGGCTCTCGATCCCCTTTCCAATCCTGCGCATCGTTCCCTACCTGATGTTCGGCGGTACGTTTCTCGTGGCTCTCTCATACATGATCCATGCGCGCCTCGAAGCCCGCCACGACACCATCCTCGCCCGGCTCCTCGTCGCATTCCTCGCCCTCGTCCAACCCCTGGTCCGCGGATGGGCGCGCTACTTCACATGGCTGAAATTCAAACGCACACCGCGCGCCGTCATCGCAACCCCGGAGGAAAATTTCACCCCTTCCCGCGGCAGTATCTCACGCCTGGCATTTTGGAGCGAAGACGGGCTCGGCCGGGAGAACCTCCTGCACGAGGTGCTTGCGGCACTCGAAGACGAAGGGTGGAGTTACTCGACCGACACCGGATGGAAAACATGGGACATTCAAATCTACGGCAGTTTCTGGTGGGGCATCCGGCTCGCCACCGTCACCGAATACCACGGCGGCCCGAAATGCCTCACCCGGGCCCAACTCTCCACACACATGGTCGCCACCACTTTCCTCGTCAACCTTGCCCTCATCGCCGTCCTCGTCTACCGCCAATTCCTCGAACCCGGTTCCGACCTCTGGTTGTGGATCCCCTATGTGATCCTGCTGGCCTTCCTCCTGCAGCGCGCCCGCAGGCTCAAAAAGCGCGTGGCCGATCTGGTCGGGGCCGCCGCGCAGCGGTGCGGGTTCACCCGCCTGCCGCGGGGGCACTGACCCGCATGGAGATTGCTTGCGAAGGTTCGAAGCGTGCGCGATTGGGTTACCCGGCTTCGGCCATCGCGATTTTGGCGGGGGCGGGGTTTGCCGGCATGGGTATCTTGACGGGTGCCTTCGGGGGGAAATAGAGTGCCGCCCATGGCAGATGCCGGTTTTCAAATTCCCACCGGGGACGAGCCCGACACGCCGTTTGACGTCTCCCTGCCCCCGCCGCTTTTCGAGGAATTCACGGGGCAGGCGAAGACGGTCGAGCGGCTCAAACTCCTTGTCGAGGCCGCGTCCGCCCGCGGCGAATCCCTCCAGCATATTCTCCTGAGCGGCCCGCCCGGACTCGGCAAAACCACCCTCGCGTACATCATCGGCAATGCCATGGGCGTCGAAGTCAAGAGCACCAGCGGCCCCATGATCGAAAAGGCGGGCGACCTCGCCGGTCTTCTGACCAACCTCGGCAAGGGCGGCGTCCTGTTCATTGACGAAATCCACCGCCTGCAACCCGCCATCGAAGAATACCTCTACCCCGCCATGGAGGACTTCAAACTGGACATCGTCATCGACCAGGGACCCAGCGCCCGCAGCGTGCGCCTCAATCTTGCGCGGTTCACGCTCATCGGCGCCACGACACGCGCGGGGATGCTCAGCGCGCCCCTGCGCTCGCGTTTCGGCATGAACTGCCGTCTCGACTACTACGAGTCCGGCCAGCTTGCCGAGATCGTGATCCGCAGTGCGTCCCTGCTTGGGACGGTGATCGACGGGGACGGCGCGGAGGAAATTGCCCGCCGGTCCCGCGGGACGCCCCGCATCGCCAACAACCTGCTGCGGTGGGTGCGCGACTTCGCACAGGTGCGCGGCGACGGGACCATTTCCGCGCCCACCGCTTCGGCGGCCCTTGCAATGCTCGAAATCGACGAGGACGGTTTCGATGAAATGGACAAGCGGATCATCGAGGGGATTATTTCGCTGTTTGGCGGCGGGCCGGTGGGGCTTTCGTCGCTTGCCGTGGCCATCGGGGAGGAACCGGGGACGCTCGAGGAGGTGCACGAACCGTATTTGATCATGCGCGGCTACATCAAGCGCACGCCGCAGGGGCGTGTGGCCATGCCGCGTGCCTACCGGAAAATCGGGCTCGAGCCCCCGCGCGTCGCGCCGCAGGACGAGCTGTTTTGAAGCCCATGGTTGCACCGCCGCGCATCACCTTGCGATGAATGTGCTTTTTCTCGCGTTGTTGAGCGGGGCGGCCTTCCTTGTCGCCTACCACACATATGGCCGGTGGTTGGGCCGCAAAGTCTTCCGCCTTGCGGCGGGCGCGCTGGTTCCCTCGGTTGCATTGCGCGATGGCAGGGCCTTTGTGCCGACCGGCAGGTCGGTCTTCTTCGCCCACCCCTTCCCCTCGATTGCAGGCACGGGTCCGATTGTCGGACCGGCGATTGCGATCATGTGGGGGTGGCTGCCGGCGTTGCTCTGGGTTGTCTTCGGCTCGGTTTTCATCGGGGCCGTGCATGATTTGGGGACGTTGGTTGTTTCGCTCAGGAACCGCGGCCAGACGGTGGGCGACATCGCGGGGCGGGTGATCAATCACCGCGTGCGGATTCTGTTTTTGTTGGTGCTGGTGATGGCGCTGACCATTGTGCTTGCGATTTTCGGATTGGTGATTGCGAGTGTCTTCCGCCAGTTTCCCGCTGCGATTTTTCCGTGTGTGGTGCAGGTTCCGTTGGCGCTGGGCATTGGGTTGTGGCTGCACCGGCACGGGCACTCGATTGTTGGTCCTTCGGCATTGTGCCTGCTGTTGATGTATGTGACGGTGGCCTTCGGGGACCAGGGGTGGCTGCATGCCTTCAACCAGTCGCTGGCGGGATGGCCGGCATTCACGTGGGTGCTTGTGCTTTTGGCCTACAGTTACGCGGCGTCGGTTCTGCCTGTTTGGGTGCTGCTTCAGCCGCGGGATTTCATCAATTCGCTGCAGCTGCTTTCGGTGATGGCCCTGCTGGTGTGCGGCATGGTTGTGGCGGCGTTTTTCGGGGGTGCACCGGCGGGTGCGGCCGGCGGCGGTGTGCGTCAGCCGCTTGAGATGGCCGCCCCGGCGGTGAACTGGAGCCCGCCGGGGGCGCCCCTCATGTTTCCATTTCTGTTCATCACGATTGCCTGCGGGGCGATCAGCGGATTCCACTGCCTTGTGAGCAGCGGGACCAGCTCGAAGCAGCTTCGCAGTGAATGCGATGCGCGGTTTGTCGGTTACGGCGCCATGCTCACCGAGGGGTTTCTGGCCGTGATGGTGATTCTCGTCTGCGGGGCCGCGATCGGTCTTGGCGCGGCAGGGTCGGACGGAGCGGTCCTGTTCGGCCAAGAGGCGTGGGCCTCGCGCTACGGCCGGTGGTCCGCATCGCTTGCCCCGCTGGTGGCCACATTCGTCGAGGGCTCCTCGAATCTCCTCGAGAGCACCGGCATTCCCGCCGCCCTCGCCGTGCCGCTCATGGGAGTCTTCGTTGCTTCCTTCGCCGCCACCACGCTGGACACCGCCTGCCGCCTCCAGCGCTACGTGATCCAGGAACTGGCCTCGGCCCTCATCGTGGCCTCCGGCCCGCGCCGGCCCCTCCACATGCTTGCCCGCCCCCTGACCACCACCCACGGCGCCACACTGGCCGCCGTGCTTGTCGCCGCGGCGGTCGCCGCCCTGCCCGGCACCGGCACCGCGTGGTCCTACCAAACCGCCGGAACCGGCGGCCTCCTCCTCTGGCCGCTCTTCGGCGCGACCAACCAGCTCCTTGCCGGGCTTTCGTTTTTGGTGGTTGCTTTTTACCTTTGGCGCCGCCGGATGCCGGTCTGGTTTCTGGTTGTTCCGATGCTTGTGATGCTTGTGATGCCCGGGTGGGCGATGCTCTGGCAGACGTTTGTCGGCAGCGCGGAAGATCCGAGTTGGTGGAGCCGGGGCAACGTCCTGTTGGTCTTCATTGCGCTGGCCACCTGTGCCCTTGAGATCTGGATGGTTGTCGAGGCCCTTGTCCTTTTCCCGAAGGTGCGGGGGGTTCTTGAACTCCGCGATGATGCCGCCTCGGAAAGCCATTCTTGCCTGCCGCCCATCGCGGCCCGATAGTGTCCGGATTGTGAAAACCTTTCTCTGCGTTGCCCTGGCCGCGGTGGCCCTTGCCCGCGGCACCATGGCACAGGAGGACGCAACAAAGGCTCCCGACGGTCCAAAGCCCATCCGCTTCGATTTCGAGGGCGCCGCCATCGTCGAAGCCGGCGTCTTCACCGGAGGAACCGAGCAAAAACTCGGCGAGCAGATCCAAATCCAATACGAGTCCACCATCCACCTGCTCGAACAACAAAAGCACATCGAGGAACACCGCAGGGAGGTTGCCCGGCAAGGGTCCCTGTTCAGCAGGGAGTTTTTTGCGCTCAGTGTCACTTCTCCCGATTTCCCGGATAAATTCCATGCCCTCGTCGAAAAATACCCGCTTGCGGCCGAGGACCGCTTCAGCAAAAAACTCATCGATCGCGGAGCGCGGCTTGCGGGATCCAGACCGGAACTTCCCGCCCGGGAAACCGGCGCGGAAACCGCCCCCGCCCTCCCCGATTTTGGCCTGCCGGTCGAAGGCTTCCGGGGCATTGACCTCGAGTCAAACGCCGAATACCAGAGGCTGCGCCAAAGGCTGCGTCAAAGGCTGCCCGATGATGCCCGGGAAGACCAGTGAGGCAGTTTTTCGCCCGCGGGACTTGCGCGCGGGCTGTGGAGGCGGCATGGTTTGCGCCTGATGATTCCAACCGCCTGTGACGATCCGATCAACGAAAAGATCTTGTCTGTCTCCGAGGACAGGATCAGCGGGTTCCACCGCGCGCCGTTTGCGGAAATCGCGCGGCGGACGGAGCTGCCTCTCGAGATGGTCACCGGAAGGATACGCGCCATGCTCGAGTCGGGGACGATCCGGCGGGTGAGGCAGACCCTGCTTTCGACAAATCTGGCCGAGGGGGCACTTGTGGCGTGGAGGGTCAAACCCGACCGGCTTGAGGCGGCCTTTGATACGATGTTCCGGGAAGATCCATTCACCGGGCACGTGGTTGTGCGTTCGACCGAGGCTCCGATTCCCGGGCGGGCGTTCCGGTTGTGGACGACTGTCAAGGTGCCGGCGGGCCTTTCGCTTGAGGGGCATTGCGAGCGACTGCGTGTGATGGCGGGCGCCGAGGAGTTCCGGCTGATGCCGGCACGGGGGATTTTTGCGCTCGGGGTCGGCCACATGCGGCGGAAATCGATCCGCCCCGGTGACCGGGCGGCGGTTCCGGCGGCCATGCGGGTCGTCGAGACGGCGCGGCTGGGGGACGACGAGTGGAGGGTGATCGACGCGCTGAAGAGGGAATTTCTGCCGGAGGAGATTGCCGAGCCCGCATGGGATGCGCGCGCGGAGGCGGCGGGCATTCCCGCGGAGGAATTTTTCCGGGTGGCGGAATCCCTTGCGGCACGGGGACTCATCGGGCGGTTCTCGACCTTCCTCGAACACGTGAAACCCAATGTCTCCGGGTCGCGGGTGACCCGCTTCAACGCGCTTTTCCACTGGGCCGTCCCGCAGGGCCGCGAGATCGAGGCCGGCGGGGAGGTCGGGCGTCATGAAATCCTCACCCACTGCTACTGGCGGGAGGGCGGGCCCGACTTCAACCACGTGAACATCATGGCTGTCGCGCACGGCACGGACCGCGGGCGCGTGCTCGAACACAAGGAGGCCATCGATGCCCACCTTGCTCACAGCGGCATCCCGGTAACCTACACGAATGTCTTCTGGGGCGGGCGCAGCGAAATCAAACCCTCGGAAATTTCGCCCTCCGTCTACGCGCGCTGGGCGGAGGCACACGCCGTTTCCTGACCGCCGCCGTGTCCCTCCGCGTCATTCTTCTGGCAACAGTGCTGGGGTTGATTGTGGCCTCGACAGTGAGCTCGACATGGCTGAGCACATCGGGCCTCCGGACGGTCATCCGCCAGGTTCTCTCCACGCAGGTGGAAATGACCCTCGATGCCGTGACCGGACGGGTCGAGGATTTGTTCCAGCCTGCAGGGCATCTCGCCGACTCGCTCACGCGCCGCATCGCCGAGGGAGGGCTTCCCTCCCACGACCCCGCGGCTCTTGCCGGCGTCCTTGCCGGCGTGCTCCGCTTCGAGACGGGGATCGCATGGATCAGCTTCGGCTATGCCGACGGGCGGTTTGCGGGGGCATGGACCGATGGGACGTCGGTCTTTGTCAATGTATCATGGCCCGGCGTGGGTCCCCCGATGGAATGGCGGGTCGGGCCCGACGGGAGATGGACCCGCGCGGACCGCCCGAATTTGCCCGCGTCCTTCGATGCCCGTGAACGGCCGTGGTTCCAACTTGCCGGGGAATCCGCGGGCAAGGCATGGACCGCGCCCTACGAGTTTGCGACCGGTGAGCCGGGGATTTCCGTGGTCGAGGCAGTCCGTGCCCCCGATGGTGCATTGATGGGTGTGATCACCGTCGATTTTCTGCTCGGTGGCATCACCGAATACCTTGAGCGCTTGAAGACGGAATTTCGCGGAGACACACTGGTCTTCTCGATCAAAGGCAATCTGATCGCAACCCCCAAGGAGTTGGAACAGAAACTGGCCATTGCCAAGGTGCGCGGCCTGCTGCGCGATGACGAGGCACAAAGGGCCTTGCTGCTCGGTGGAGAGGGACGGCTGCTCACCGATGTGGATGTCCATGGAGAAGTTTACATCGTGGGGGTCCAGGCCGCGGACATTGCCGGAAACCTCGACTGCGTGAGCGCGATCATTTTTTCCCGGAGGGAGGCCTTCGGCCCCTTGGAGCGCACCATCCAACACAGCATCTATGCCGCCCTTGCCGCATTGGCACTGTCGCTGGTCGCCGGCTTTGTCCTCGCCGGTCGTATCGCCAAGCCGCTGGGGAAAATCACCCGCCAGTTGGTGCGGATCGGGGCTTTCGATTTGAATCCCGAGCCGGCTCCGCGTTCGGCGGGGCGCGAGGTGACCGATTTGTCGCGGGCCGTGGAGCGCATGCGGGCGAGCCTGGCCTCCTTTTCCCGGTATGTCCCCGTGGATCTGGTCCGTGAACTCGTTCGCGCGGGAGGAGTGGCCGAAACCGGCGGGCAGCGGCGGACAGTGACCGTCTTGTTTTGCGACCTTGCCGGGTTCACCGCCTTCGCCGAAAAGACCGACCCGGAATCCGCCGTCGATGCCCTCACGTCCTACTTCGGGCGTTTTGGCGGGGCCATCGAAACCCATGGGGGTGTCATCGACAAATTCCTCGGGGACGGGATCATGGCGCTCTTCGACGCACCGCGCCCGATCCAGGATGCGGCAGCCTGCGCGTGCCGTGCGGCCTTGGATGGCATATCTGCCGCTGCGCTGGGGCAATCCGGCCTCGCCGTGCGGGTGGGCATTTTCTCGGGTGAGGCACTGGTGGGCAATATCGGAACCTCCAACCGCTTCGCCTACACGGCCATCGGCGATTGCGTCAACCTCGCGGCCCGCCTCGA
>CAZGNH010000061.1:0-5651 GCA_964527025.1 uncultured Chthoniobacterales bacterium
GGTTCGGCCGCACGCCGGCATCAAAGCGAATGGGATTGATTCCGCTCAAGATGCTGGCGTTTGAGTCCGCGGTGAATGTCACCCTCGGTTTGCCCGTGGTGCGCACATCGGTCGGGCATGGCACGGCCTTTGATATTGCATGGCAGGGGAAAGCTTCCCCGGGCAGTCTTTTCGAGGCGGTGCGTCTGGCCGCGCGGCTTGCCGGCGCCCGGCGTGGGGCATGAGGTGCGACCGTGTCGTCTGGCGGGCGGGGGCGGCCCTCGTGTGCCTTGCCGTGTGCGGGTGGGCGGCCTTTGAATTGATCCTGCCCGCGGTCCCTCTTCCCGCAGGCCTCGTGGATCCCCCGCCCCGGACTCCCGTCCTCCTCGATCGCAACGGAGAGGAAATCGCCGTTGCCGGCAACGAAGCGGCACGCGCCTGCTTTCCGGTCGGGCTCGACGCCATGGGGCCGTGGTTGCCGGCGGCGACCATCGCGATTGAAGACCGGCGGTTCCGGTGGCACCGGGGGATTGATCCGCTTGCGGTGGGGGCCGCGGCCGTGCGCAATGTGTGGAATCTGCGGATTGTGTCGGGCGCCTCGACCATCACCCAGCAGCTTGTCAAACGCTCCGCAAGCCCGTCGCGCCGGGGTCTCTTTGCCAAAGCGCTTGAAGGCCTTGCCGCCATGCACCTCGAGCGCGCATGGACCAAAGACCGCATCCTCGAATCCTACCTCAACGGCCTCGATTACGGAAACCGCCGCATCGGCCCCGAAGCCGCCGCCCGCGCCTTCTTCGGCAAAAGCGCCTCGAACCTCACACCCGCCGAAGCCATCTACCTCGCGGGCCTCCCACAGGCACCCGCCCGCCTCAACCCATGGAAAAACCCGGATGCCGCCGCCCGGCGCTACGCGCACAATGTCCGCCGTCTCGCCCAATCTGGCTTCCTGCCGGAGGGGATCTCCGCGGAATGGCTGACCGCCTCCCCCCCGCGGCCGCAAACCAACCACCCGCCATCCCGTGCGCCCCACTTCGTCCGGGCGGTTCCAACGCGCGCGGCCTCCCCTCCGGCCCTGCGCACCACCCTTGATCTGCCGCTCCAAACATCCGTCGAATTCCTCCTCGCCCACCACCTCCGCGCGGCAGGTCCGCGGGGGGTCGGCGATGCGGCGGTGGTCGTCATTGAAAACCGCACGGGGGAAGTCCGTGTGATGGCTTCCGCGGGCGGGCACCGGTTTCTTGATGCGTGCGGTATCGCGCGCAGTTGCGGCTCGACCCTCAAACCGTTCCTGTACGCCGATGCCATCGACCGGCGCGTTCTCACCGCCGCCTCCCTCCTGCCCGATACCCCCGATGCCATTCCGTCCGCCTACCCCGGCTTCGATCCAAAAAATTATTCCCGGCGGTATTTCGGCCCGGTGCGGGTGCGCGAGGCCCTTGGCAATTCGCTGAACGTGCCCGCGGTGGCGGCGGTCGCGCGGCTTGGTGCGCGGAGCGCCTTCGAGAGGATGAGACGCTGGGGGTTTGCCTTTCCGGGAGGCTTTGATGCGGCGGGGGCGGGGTTCATTCTGGGCAATGCGCGGGTGACTCCGCTCGAGTTGGCGGCGGCTTACGCAGCGCTGGCGAGGGGAGGGGGTGCATGGCCCGCAAAATTCCTTCCCTCAGGCCGCCACGAGATTGTGACGGCCGCCTCGCCGGAGGCCTGCGCGATTGTGGCCGACATCCTGTGCGACAACCGTGCGCGCATGCGGAGCTTCGGGTCCTCCTCGCCGCTTGTGCTCCCGTGGCGCACCGCCGCCAAGACGGGCACAAGCTCCGGCTTCCGGGACGGATGGTGCGCGGGTTTCAGTGCCGACCACACGGTCGTCGTCTGGGCGGGCGGTCTGGATGGCAGGCCAATGGACGAAGTACTGGCCGTCCGCTCCGCTGCTCCGCTCTGGGCGGCGGTCATGAGCCTGCTCCGCACGCGTGGCGACCGCCCTGTGCCCGGTCCCGAAGCCTCGGAGTCGCTTGTGGCTGCCCATGTCGATGCGCTGACCGGCCTGCTTCCGCGTCCGGGCGGGGCGCTTGTTCGCGAGTGGTTCCTTGCGGGAACCGTCCCCACCGCAGGTGCGGCGGCATGGTTTGACGGCGAAACCCCCGTCCTGCCCGACGAGTACGCCGCATGGTGCGCCGGGCCCCACAACCGTCTCGGCGCACGCACCCGCGGCCCAAAACCCGTGATCCTCTTCCCCGCCGACGGCGCCGTCTTTTCTACAAGCCCCGCCATCGCACGCCGCCGCCAAGTCATCCACGCCCGCGCCTCCGCGCCCGGAGTCCGGTGGTCTCTGAACGGAGTCCCCCTGCCCGACGGCACCATCCCGCTTGTCCCCGGGCGCCACACACTTGAAGCCGGATCCGCCGCCGGAAAGGCCTCGGTGGTTTTTATCGTCGAGCAGGGTTGATTGCGGGGCCGTGCGGGCTTACAAAGGCACCCGCGATGAAGCGAGCTGTGACGGCTTTGTGTTTGGTGGCGGTGCTGGCCGGCTGTGGAGGCGGGGGCAGGGATGGTGTGCCGCAGTCCCCGCGCACGGTGCGCCTCGAATGGATCGGCCACCAGAGTTTCCTCCTGCGCTCCTCGCTGGGCACCAAAATCCTCACCAACCCGTTCACCCCCGGCAGTGTCCCGCACGCGTTCCCGAAAAACCTCACGCCCGACGTGCTCCTCATCTCGCACGAAAAGCGCGAGGCAAACCACACCGCCGAAATTGAAAATTTTCCGGTTGTTCTTCGCAGCAGCGTCGGCATGGGCAGCCACGGCACCCGCGGCATCCCCATCCGGGGAACAGCCACCTTCCCCGACCCCGCCAACCCCGACATCCTCGACATGAACCTCGTTTTCACGTGGAGTCTTGACGGCATGAAATTCTGCTTTCCCGGGGATCTGGCCGCTCCGCTCGGGGAGGAGGATCGCGCGCGCATTGCGCCGGTTGATGTCCTCTTCCTGCCCGTCGGGGGAAGGCTCGGTGCCGCCGGGCGCGAAGCCCTCGTGCGCCAGGTGACCCCGCGCCTGATTATCCCCATGGGCAGCGACGCCGCCATTGCCTCGTGGGCGGGCGGCTTCCCGCGCGTCCACCGCCCGGGCGGAAAATCCATTCTCCTCAATGCCAACGCGCTCCCGGTCGAGCCGGTTGCCATCGTCTTCGCGAAACCATGAAAGTCCTCGTTGTTGGAAGCGGCGGCCGCGAGCACGCGCTTGCGTGGAAGTTGTCCCGGTCGCCGCGCGTCTCGGAGGTGCTGTGCGCGCCGGGCAATGCCGGGACGGCCCGTGTCGCCCGGAATGTCGCCGTCTCCGGATCCGCGGAGATGGTCGCCTGCGCGCGCAGGGAGGGGGTCGGCCTGACGGTCATCGGACCTGACAACGCCCTTGCGGACGGCATGGCCGACGATTTCCTCGCCGCCGGCCTGCGGGTCTTCGGCCCGACCCGCGAGGCCGCCCGACTCGAATCCTCGAAATCCTTCGCCAAGGCCTTCATGAAGCGCCACGGAATCCCGTGCGCCGCTTCCGAGGAATTCGACGACAGCGCCGCAGCCCATGCGTGGTGCGACGGAGCCTCCTACCCGCTCGTCATCAAAGCCGACGGTCTTGCCCTCGGCAAGGGGGTCGTCATTGCCCAAAATCCCCTCGAAGCGGCACAGGCCATCTGGCGGGCAATGGACAAGGGGGTCTTTGGAGAGGCGGGGAGGCGGATCATCATCGAGGAATACCTCGAAGGGCCGGAGTGTTCGATCCATGCGGTCGTGGACGGATCCGGGGCGTGTGCGTTTCCCGACGCGCGCGACCACAAGCGCGCCTTTGACGGCAACCGCGGCCCGAACACCGGCGGCATGGGCACTGTCTCTCCGGCCGGTCTCGGGGAAGACGTCTGGAGCGCGATCCGCACGGATATCCTCGACCGGTTTGTGGCGGGGTTGCGGACCGATGGCATGGTTTATCGCGGCATGCTCTTTCCGGGCCTTGTGCTCACGCCGGGCGGCCCGAAGGTGCTCGAGTTCAATTGCCGCTTTGGTGACCCGGAGACCCAGGTGCTCGTGCGCCGCCTCGAGAGCGACCTGCTGGATCTCCTCGAAGCCTGCACCGAGGACCGGGTGGCGGCGGAGCGTCCCGCTTGGGATGCGCGTGCGGCGGTCTGTGTCGTGTTGGCTTCCGGGGGATACCCGTCGGCTTACGGGACCGGCCTCCCGATCGCCGGGCTTGACGAGGCGGAGTGCCTGCCGGAGGCCGTGGTTTTTCATGCGGGCACGGCGATTGTGGACGGGCGGGTTGTGACTTCCGGCGGGCGTGTGTTGGGGGTGACGGCCCTTGGTGCGGATCCTGCCGAAGCGCGCGCGCGGGCCTATGCGGCCGCCGACGCGATCCGCTTTGACGGACTGCACCGCCGGGAGGATATTGGGTTGTGAGTTTTTCATGTCCCTTGAAAGTTTGTGCGGGCGCCACGGTCGCCCTTGCGTTTTGTGTCCACCCGTTGCGCGCACAGGAGACCTTGGAACCGCCACCCGGGCCGGAAACCGGAACGCCGGCCACGACGCCCGCTCCGCAGGCCTCTCCCGAACCTTCCGCTCCGCCGCTCACTCGCAGGCAACTTCTGGACGGGCTCAGCGAGGAGGATGTCGAAAAGGCCATCGCGGCGGTGAAGAAATCGTTTTTGGATGCAGGCGCGGCGTCCGATGCGGCGCTGCGGCGGTCCGCGCTCGAGGGGTTGATGGTGCGTTTCGACCCCGGGGTCGAGATTGTGCCCGGCGGGCAGGCGGCAGCCGCCCCCGAACCGCACAGCTTCCTTGCGGAAATCCTCGATGCGCACATCGGGTATATCCGGCTCGGGGCCATCGACGCCGCCGCAATGGCGCAGTTTGAATCGACCCTCAAGAGCTTCCCCGCCGCCGGCGTACACTCCCTCATCCTCGACCTGCGATCGGTCCGGAGCGGCGGAGATTTCGAGGTGGCCGCCGAATTTGCGCGCCGCCTCTGCAACAAAGGCACCCTCCTTTTCACCCTCCAGAAACCAAGCGCCAAACAGGAACGCCTCTTCACCGCCAACCGCGATCCGGACTTCACGGGGGTGCTCATCGTGCTGACCGATGCGCGCACCTCCGGTCCGGCCGAGGCCCTCGCGGCGACGCTCCGCGCCAACGCGGGCGCCATGATCGTCGGCTCGGATACCGCCGGAGCCCCGGTCGAGTTTGAATCCATCCCCCTTGGCGGAGGCAGCATCCTGCGCCTTGCCGTCTCCCAAGTCCTCCTTCCGGAGTCCGGCCCCCTCTACCCGCGCGGGGTCAAACCCGACATCCCCATATCGCTGGACCCCGGAGTCCAGAACCAAATCTTTCGCGAAAGCGTCGAAAAAGGCGTCAGCCAATTTGTCTTCGAAATGGAACGCCGCCGGATGAACGAAGCCTCCCTCGTGGCCAATACAAATCCGGAAATTGACAGCGCACGCACCAACCAGCGTGAACGCGGGCAGACCCCCCCGTATCGCGACCTCGTCCTCCAACGGGCCGTCGACCTTGCCACCGCCATCCAATTTTACAAGAAGGACCGCCCACGGTGAGCGATCCTGCCGACAAATCAACGACCGCCACCGCCCAAACCGTCTTGGTCTCCGCCGAAGGCACTTCCTACACGGTTCACATCGG
>CAZGNH010000062.1:0-2174 GCA_964527025.1 uncultured Chthoniobacterales bacterium
CGTCGCTGACAGCAAGCATGCGGGCGTCGGAGATGGCGGTGCGGCAAACGTAAGTGCCAAGGTATTGAATGATGCGTTTGCCATCGCCGAAGGGCTGGAAGACCGGGCGCTACCCGGGGCGGTAACGTGAGGGATGATCCCGCGGCCGCGGGACCCTGCGCCCAAAGAACAAGCCAAAAGTCCAGTTATCGAAAAGAGGTGGTATCATACACCGGCTTGGCCGCGGCCGCCGCTCCGGATAATGTCGCCGGACTGGCTTGTTTTTCCCTCGCGGTTCAGAGGAAGAAGCTGGCGATGAGGATGGCCAGGACGCCGAGGCTGATGCTGGCGTAGAGGGAGTCGCGTTGGGCGGCGAAGCCGGCGGCTGCGAAGGCGACGCGGGCGACGGGGTTGAGGAGGAGGAGGAGGACGCCAATCATGATGATGCTGCGGTTGTGTCCTTCGGTGCCCGGATGGAGAGCGGAGGCGGCCATGGCGGCGGGGTCGCGCAGGCAGGAGGGTTCGCCGGTGAAGACCTTGTCGCCTTCCTGTATCCACGCATGGGAGGGCATGAAGAGGATGAGGCCGAGCAGCATGACGGCGGCGGCGACAAGGACGCCGACGAGCATCAGACGCGCGAGCGCATTCTGGATCGAGGAATCCTTCACATGGCACCCCCCAGCCCGCGCACAATCATCTGGATGCCGATGGCCGCGACAGCCACCAAAAAGACGGCGCGCAGCACCGCGACAGGCGCGACGGGCAGAAGCCTCGCACCGAGAAAGGCCCCCGCCAGCACGCCAAGGGAAACCGGAGCCGCAAGAGCCGGATCGAGATACCCGCGCTGCAGGTAAATCCCGACACTGGCCGCAGCGGTTACTCCGATCATGAAATTGCTCGTTGTGGTCGAAACCTTGAACGGGATGCGCATGATCCGATCCATGGCCAGCACCTTGAAGGCTCCCGAGCCGATCCCCAGCAGGCCCGACAAAATGCCGGCGACAACCATCATGGCAAAGCCGCCGGGCACATGCCGCGCGCCATAGGGACTTCCCGCGGGGGGCATCGTGCCGTTGAGGCGCAGCAGTCCGGCGAGACGGTCGGCCTCCTGCACGGTGCCCTCCGGAGGCGGCCTGAGCGAAAGCACGACCGTCGCAAGGAGCGCGACCCCGAAAATTGTCGAGATAACCGCCGCGTCAAGCACGGTCACCAGAAGTGCTCCGGCGACAGCCCCCGAGGTCGTCGCCAAATTCAAAAACATCGCAATGCGCATGTTTGAGAGCCCATCACGCAGGAAGGCCGCGGCTGCACCCGAGGACGTTGCGATGACCGACACCAGCGCCGCCCCCATGGCATACCGGATGTCGATTCCAAAGACGAGAACCAGCAGGGGCGTGATGATAATTCCGCCGCCGAGGCCGATCAACGCCCCGATCACGCCCGCGACAAACGAGGCCCCAGCCACCGCCAGATCGAAGGGGAGAATGTCCATGGTCGGCTCCTTGGGTTTCTTTCAGCAAGCAGGGGCGCCGCGCGTGGGGGGAGAAACGCTACAGGATTTTGATGAAGGCTTCGCGGCGGAGAGTGTCGAGCCAGCGTTCCTGGGTCTTCATGCGCTCCTGTTGGATCAAGTTGCGTTCAATTTCGTCGCGCACTTCGGTGATGGGTTTGACCTGCGCATTTTTGCGCGCCTCGACCATGAGGATGTAATAGGCGCCTTCGAGAGCGATGACGGGACTCACCTCGCCGGGACGCAAAGAAAAGGCCTCCTTCGAGAGGGCTTCGGTGAGTGTGTTGCGCTCGATCCACCCCCAATCGCCGCCGACCTCCTGAGTCGAGGGATCTTCGGAATACATCTGCGCCATCCGGTCAAAATCCGCACCCTCGAGCAGCTTCTCGCGGATTTCCCCGGCGACCTGGCGTTTGTTGGTGCCGGTGAGGATGTCGCCCGTGTCGCCTTCGCGGATGACGATCATGCGGAGTTTGACCTGTTCCGGGGTGCTGAAATTGGCTTTGTTGTTGTTGTAGTAGTTGAGGATTTGGGTGGGGGAGATGACGAAGTTGTCGGTGACCTTTGACTGGCGCATGGCCTGAACGATGATTTTTTCGCGTTCGATGTCGCGGAAGCGGGTGAGCGTGTATCCCTGGGCTTGCAGGGTCCGGATGAAGGCGCCGCGGTCCCCGCCGAATTCCTC
>CAZGNH010000063.1:0-1901 GCA_964527025.1 uncultured Chthoniobacterales bacterium
TGGAATTGGAAAATCCCGTCGGCCTGCGCCCGTGCGTCAACGGCGAGCGGATCGTCCACCGCGGCCCCTTGCTTTACGCCCTGCCGCTGGCCGCCAAAACCAACGTCCTCACAAAATCCCGGATTGGAGGCAAGGAATTCGAAGAGTGGGAACTGCGCCCGTCCGATCCGGACAGCCTCGCGGACCTCTTCCTCGATGCCACCCGGGCGGATGCCGGTTTTCGTGCGGAGGCCAATCCAGACTTCGATCCCGCCATGCCATGGGCCGAACCGCCGTTGCTGCTGACGGGAGAATTGTATTCCGCCGCAAACGGTTCCGGTCCCCGTGAATCGGTCACCCTGCGTCCCATGGGCTCGACCCTGCTGCGCCGCGCCGCCTTTCCCGCAACCCAAACGCAGAAAGTCCGGTGAATCATATTCTGCGTCACACCCTCCCGGCGATCGCCGCCTTCGTTGCGCTTGGCCATCCGGCAGGTGCCGATCCTGCACCAGCGCCGCGGGAGAGCGTGGTCTTCACCGGCGGAAAGGAAGGCTACGCCTGCTACCGCACGCCGGCGCTGGCGGTTTCGTCTGAGGGAACGGTGCTGGCCTTTTGCGGCGGAAGGGTCAATGACCACCGTGACGAGGGTGACATTGACATCGTGTTGAAGCGGTCGACCGACGGCGGGCAGACGTGGGGTCCGCTGCAAGTGTTGGCGAACGACGGACCGAACCCCTGCAAGAATCCCGCGCCGGTCGTTCTTCCTTCGGGTCGCATCGTCCTGCTCTACCTGTGGAACAAGGCCATTCCCGCGGAGAAAGACCGGACCACGCGGGAGGTCTATATCATGTCCTCGGACAATGACGGGCTGACCTGGTCCGAGCCGCGCAACATCACCGCTTCGGTTTATCGCGAAGGCTGGCGCTGGTATGGACTGGGTCCGTGCCATGCGATCGTCAAGATGCGCGATCCGCACCGCGGGCGCATCGTGGTGCCGGCCCGGCACAACACGGAGGACGGTCCGACGCGGCCTCACGTGATTTTTTCCGACGACGACGGCGCAACCTGGCGGATCGGCGGCATCGTGGACCGCTCCAAGGCCACCGAGAGCACGATCGTGGAGTTGTCCGACGGCGTGCTGATGATCAACTGCCGCAACCAGAAGAATGACGAGACCCACCGCGTGGTGGCGGTCAGCAAGGACGGCGGTGAGAGTTTCGGACCGGCGCGGCTGGAGCCCGCGCATCCGGAGCCCCGCGGTTGCCAGGGCAGCCTGGCCTTTCACTCCCTCAACGCGGAAACCGGGCGCGGCAACATCATCTTCTCCAATCCGGCCAATGAAGAGATCCGCTCGGATGGCACTTTGCAGCTCAGCACCGATGACGGGGCAACCTGGACCGGTCGCTACCGCTACGCGCCCGCCCCGGCGCCGTATTTCACCGGTTACTCGGATATCGCCGTTTTTGCCGACGGCAGCATCGGTGTGCTCTACGAGCGCGGCGACTACACGGAGGAGGAGACCAAGGGCGAGCGCTATGACGAAATGGCGTTCGTGCGCGTGCCATTCGGACTGCTATCATCATCCGCGGACGGCTCGGTGGGGATTCAGGCCAGTGGCAGCAATGATTGAGGGGCGAAATCATCCAATGAATATTTTCCAAAACACTCTCCTAGCGTCCGTAGTCCTCGTTGCACTGTCCCATCCCGCAGGTGCCGCTCCTGCACCGGAGAAGCCGAACATCGTGGTGATCATTGCGGACGATATGTCGTGGGCAGACAGCGGGCCTTACGGTAACCGGTCGGTCCACACGCCGAATCTCGATCGCTTGGCCCGCGAGGGCATGCGTTTCGACGAGGCGTGGCTGACCATCAGTTCGTGCAGTCCGAGCCGCGCCAGCATCCTCACGGGGCGTTACCCGCAC